>DATHPL010000506.1:0-4940 GCA_035483915.1 Bradyrhizobium sp. | reverse complement strand
CGCGGTCGCCGTCTATTTCGAGGCGGCTGCCGTGATCACGGTGCTGGTACTGCTGGGGCAGGTTCTGGAACTGCGGGCACGCGAACGTACCTCGGGTGCGATCCGTGCGCTGTTAGGCCTCGCGCCGAAAACCGCGCGGCGCATTACCGATCACGGTGACGAGGATGTCGCGATCGATGCGATCGCGGTCGGGGATCGCCTGCGGGTGCGGCCCGGTGAGAAAATTCCGGTCGATGGCGTTGTCACCGAGGGACAGTCCTTTGTCGACGAATCCATGGTAACGGGCGAACCGATGCCGGTTACGAAGGCTGAAGGCGCGCGCGTCGTCGGCGGTACCGTCAACCAAAGCGGCGGGCTGGTGCTGCGTGCCGAACAGGTTGGACGCGACACCATGCTGGCGCGGATCGTCGACCTGGTGGCACGGGCGCAGCGTTCGCGCGCGCCGGTTCAGCGTCTCGCCGATCGCGTTTCCGGTTGGTTCGTGCCGGCGGTGCTGGCGTCCGCGGTCATCGCTTTTGCCGCCTGGGTCATTTTCGGACCCGAACCGCGCTTCGCCTTTGGTTTGGTCGCGGCAGTGACCGTGTTGATCATCGCCTGCCCCTGTGCGCTCGGCCTCGCCACGCCGATGTCGATCATGGTGGGGGTGGGACGCGGCGCGCGGGCCGGCATTTTGATCCGCGACGCCGAAGCGCTGGAGGCGCTTGAGCGGATCGACACCATTGTCATCGATAAAACCGGAACGCTCACCGAAGGCAAACCGAAGCTCGCTTCGGTCGTGACTGCCCCCGGCGTCGACGAAAATACGTTGGTGCTGATGGCCGCGAGCGTGGAACAGGCGAGTGAGCATCCGCTGGCGCGCGCGATCATCGAGGCCGCCAAGGCCCGCGGCCTGTCGCTCGACCAGGTCGCCAACTTTGTCTCTCATCCGGGCAAGGGAGCCACCGGCAACATCGAGGGCAAAGCGGTTGCGCTCGGCAATACCGCGTTGATGGGTGATCTGAATATCGCCGTGTCCGAGTTCGATACCGCGTCCGAAGCTGCGCGCGCCTCCGGCGCGACCACGATCTATGTCGCGATCGATGGCAGGCCTGCGGGCGTCATCGCGGTCGCCGATCCGATCAAGGCCTCGGCGAAAGCCGCCATCGCCGCGTTGCGGTCGGAAGGCCTTCGGATCGTGATGTTGACCGGCGACAACGCGACCACCGCGCGCGCAGTGGCCTCACAGCTCGACATCACGGAAATCGAGGCGGGGGTTTTGCCCGAACGCAAGGGCGACGTGGTGCAGCGCCTGCGCAACGAAGGCCGCCGCGTCGCCATGGTCGGCGACGGCGTCAACGATGCGCCGGCGTTGGCTTCGGCTGACGTAGGCATCGCCATGGGCGGCGGTACGGATGTCGCGATCGAAAGCGCGGGCGTTACGCTTCTGACCGGCGATCTGGCCGGACTGGTGCGGGCGCGGCGGTTGTCGGCCGCGACCATGCGCAACATCCGGCAAAATCTCGCCTTCGCCTTTGTTTATAACGCCGCCGGCGTGCCGATCGCGGCCGGCGCGCTCTATCCCGTGTTCGGCATCCTGCTGTCGCCGATGCTGGGCGCGGCGGCGATGGCGCTGTCGTCGGTCAGCGTGATCGGCAACGCGCTGCGGCTGGCGCGTGCGAAACTTTAGTCAGTTCGTTTCAAGGCGTTGGTGCCGATGAAACGCGCCAGCGCCATACCGATCTCGTCGGGGCAATCTTCCTGAATGAAGTGCAGGCCGGAGACCGTGATTTCCTGCTGGTTCGGAAAGCGCCGGCAGAAATCCCGCGAGCGGCCGATCAGCATCGAACCCGGTTCGGCATTGATGAACAATTTGGGCAGCGGGCTTTCGAGCAGCCACTGGCTGTAGCCTTCGACGATCGCCACGACATCGGCAGGCTCGCCGCCGATCGGCAGCTCTCGCGGCCACATCAGCGTCGGCAACCGCGATGATGGGTTAAGGAACGGACGCCGATATGCATTCATTTCCATCTCGCCGAGCGGGCGGATGACCAGCTTTGGCAGCAGCACCTCGATGAAGAAGTTTTCATTGAGGATCATCCCTTCGCCCTTCGCAGACCGCAGATCGCGAAACAGTGGTGCCCGGCTTGGCGGCAAGTCTTCCCATTCGCGCGGCCGCACGATCGATTCCATATAGGCGATAGCGCGGATCCGTTCGGGATGCCGAGACGCCCAGTGAAAACCGAGCGCCGATCCCCAATCGTGGAGCACCAGCGTCACGTTCGTGTGCAAATCGAGGGCGTCAAACCAGGCGTCGAGATAGCGTGCATGATCGACAAACCGATAAGCGCCGCCAGGCGAAGGTGCCGATTGTCCCATGCCGACGAGGTCCGGCGCCAGACACCGGCCGAGACCGCTGACATGGGGAATGACGTTGCGCCAAAGATAGGATGAGGTCGGGTTTCCATGCAGGAATACGATCGGATCGCCCTGGCCGGCTGTCACGTAACTCATCTCGGTATCGAGAATGCGGACCCGTCGCCGGGGGAGATGGTCTTCGGCCGCGATGATCGTTTCGCTCATGTCGTAAACTCGGCACCGCTTGAACATTCTGGGTTCAGATAAGTCGCCGGGCGCGGCTTTGTGCCCCGCAGCCCGTCATTTCCGTTTGGGTTCAGGCGGTAGGCTCCTCGCCTGTCGCAAGCCTGAGCCCGGATAGCGCCATGTCACGGTGCGCGGCGTGGCCAAGCAACCGATGGATCGCAAGCCAGGCGCCGCCCGGCACGATGCCGTGACGAGCGGCGAATTCGCGCGCCTCGTGCAGCCGTCCCATCCTGGCGTAGCAGGCGGCGAGGAACCAGCCGGTGAGCGGATAGGTCGGCAGCTCACGAAACGAATCCTCCAGAAACCTAGCCGCTTCATCGAAACGTTGTTCGAAGAAGTGGCACATTCCAAGGCCTGTGAGATGAAACGCGCGCCGCGTCATGCGTGGATCGAGCCGCATCGAGGTTTCGAAATGGTCGATCGCGCGATCGGCCTCGCCGGAAACCGTGCGCATCCAGCCGCTCCACAGCCAGGCGAAAGCGTGGCTTGGATTGCGCGCGAGCGCGCCATCGACCAGCCGTTTCAGAGTTTCGACGTCTTCACCGGTGTTCAACAGCGCGCCTGCGGCGGAAGTGACGGCGGAGGGATCATCGGGCGCGGCGTCCAGTGCCCGGTGCGCCCAAGCGATGCTCTGCTCGCTTTCACGCGCGATATCATCAGCCCATCCGCTCAAGACGTTCTGCGAATGACAGAGCGCCAGCGAAGCCAGCGCCATTCCATATCGCGGGTCGCATTCCACCGCCTGTTCGAGCAACGCGATCGCCTGCAGATTGTCCTCGCGCGACCAGGCGCGAATGTGCGGCATCGCGCGCAGATAAAGGTGATAGGCGTTCAGATCGGTCGTCGGATGCTCCGAGGCGTGCCTGATCTGGGCGTCGAGCAGCAAGGGGTCGATCACACCGGCGACGCTGGAGGCGACCTTGTCCTGAAGCGCGAACACATCAGCCATCGGACCGTCGAATTCTTCGGCCCACAAATGCGCCCCCGTCGCGGCATCGGTGAGTTTCCCCGTAATCCGCAGCCGTGTATCCGCCTTTTGCACGCTGCCTTCAAGCACATAGCGCACGCCGAGCTCGCGGCCGAGCTGCTTGATACCGATCGGCTTGCCCTTGTAGGCGAACGAGGAGTTTCGCGCGATGACGAACAGCGACTTGAAGCGCGACAGCGCCGTGATGATGTCCTCGACGAGGCCGTCGGCAAAATAGTCCTGCTCGGGATCCCGGCTCAGGTTCGCAAACGGCAGCACCGCTATCGAGGGTTTTGCCGGCAACTCCAGTGCGGGCAGCTCGTCCATCGGCGCGGAGGGCGGGATGTATGCCGCGCCTTCCCTTATGAAGCGCTTTTCTTCGCCAAATGCGACCCGCCAAACCCGTACCGGCTCGGCGATGTTCTTGAGCCGCTGCGGGCCGAGGTCGCGGCAAGCCAATTCGAATGTGCCGCGGATCTGTCGGTAGGCGTCGTCAGAGAGGCAGATGCCGCCGGGTTCGGCCAATCCATGCAGGCGCACGGCGATATTAACGCAGTCGCCGAATATATCGTTCTCGTCGATCATGATGTCGCCGACATGCATGCCGATCCGAAACTCGATTTTGGCTTCTTTTGCCTGATCGCTGTTTTGCTCGGCCATCGCGCGCTGGACCTCGACGGCGCTGCGTGCCGCATCCACGGAATTTGCGAACTCCGCCAGCATGCTGTCGCCGGACGTTTTCACGATCCGCCCGCGATGGGATGCGATGACGGGTGCGACGAGGGTCCTTCGGATCGCCTTGAGCCGGGTCATGACGGCTTCCTCGTCGGCGCGCATCAGGCGGCCGTAATCTTCGACCGCCCCCGCCAACACCGCCGCCAGTCGTCGTTCCACGCGCTCGCTGGTCAAGGAACCTCCAATGCTGCTTTTGCAGCGACTATATCAAAGCCTTCCGGTCGTCCGGCAATCACGACTTTCAGGCCGATGTTTGCAGGCGGGGAAGGGGAACCTGCCGCCGCGCGATCTCGGCATCGAGCCGTGCGGCGAGGTCGCGGCTCACCTCGACCATTGGCAAACGAACCTCGGCGCTGTCGATCAGGCCGGTGCGCGCCAGCCAATACTTGGCCGGTGCCGGGCTCGGCTCGGCAAACAGCAGCCGCGTGAGGGCGGACACGCTTTCCCAACGCTCGCGCGCGTCGTCGGTTCGGCCTTCCCGGAAAAGCTTCCGTATCGCGGCAAACGTTGCGGTCTCGATATGCGCCGAGAGCAGGATCGCGCCGTCGGCGCCGTCGGCCAGCGCATCGAAATACAGGGCGTCTTCACCGGTCAGGATGCGAAAGCCGGCTGGCCGGCGCCGCAACAGCTCGATCGATTGCGCGCGGTTGGCGCCGCA
>DATHPL010000505.1:0-6371 GCA_035483915.1 Bradyrhizobium sp. | reverse complement strand
CTCAAGCACGGGCCGATTGCCCTGATCGACGAGAAGATGCCGGTCGTGGTGATCGCGCCTTACGACCAGGTGTTCGAAAAGACCGTCTCCAACATGCAGGAAGTCGCGGCGCGCGGCGGCCAGATCATCCTGATGACGGACGCCAAGGGCGCAGCCGAAGCGACCATCCAGTCACTGGTGACGATCGTGCTACCGGACATGGGGGCGATGTTTGCGCCGCTGGTCTACGCCGTCCCGGTGCAGCTGTTGGCCTACCACACCGCGGTGGTCATGGGCACCGACGTCGATCAGCCGCGAAACCTCGCGAAATCGGTAACCGTCGAATAACGCATTCCCGGGGCAAGCCGGGTGGGGGTCTTCAAAAGTCTGCTAGGATGGCTTAGCTGGCATATAAGAAGTGCCGCTTTGGCCGACCTGGAACCCCGATGAACCTCGACAATCTGCCCCAGCCTGGACCGCCGGAAGAGCCCACGCCGGATGTTCATAGCGGCTTTGTGGCTCGATTCCGCAATTATTTCCTCACCGGCCTGATCGTCGCCGGCCCGATCGCGATCACCTTCTATCTGACCTGGTGGTTCGTCACCTGGGTCGACGGGCTGGTGCGGCCCTTCGTTCCGATCGCCTACCGGCCGGAAACCTATTTGCCGTTCGGCTTGCCGGGCTCGGGCCTGATCGTCGCGGTGATCGCGCTGACGCTTCTCGGCTTCCTCACTGCCAATCTGATCGGACGCACACTCGTCGATCTCGGCGAGCGGCTGCTCGGCCGCATGCCGGTCGTGCGCGCGATCTACCGCAGCCTCAAGCAGGTGTTCGAGACGTTGTTCTCCGGCAAGGGATCGAGCTTTCGCCGCGTCGGTCTGGTCGAGTTTCCTTCGCCCGGCATGTGGTCGATCGTGCTGATCTCGCAAGCCCCAAGCGAAGATATCGCCGAAAGCATTCCCGGACAGGAAGAACATATCTCGGTGTTCCTGCCTTGCGCACCGAACCCGACCACCGGGTTCTTCTTCTACGTACCCAAGAGCAAGGTCATCGAAGTCGAGATGAGCACGGAGGATGCCGCGACCCTGATCATGTCGTGCGGCGTGGTGCAGCCCGGCTCTGCTGACCCGCAGAAGAAGATGGCGGCGCTGGCCGGGATGGCGAATGCGGCACGGGCCGCGAATTCATCGACACTATTGCCGGAGCCGGCAAAGGTCGATTGAAACCGTCCTCCTTGCCGGCCGATCCCGTTGAACCCTCGCCCAAAACCGGATTAGCTCAGCGCCCAGGGAACGCTGGCGGAGCCGTTACGGTTGGCCGGTGACGGGGAAGAAGCCATGCAACCACCTCTGTCAGGGGTACGCCCCTCAACGAATGTGTATCGTCGCCGCGCCGTCCACATCGTGGTGCTTGCCGCCGCAACGTTCCTGGCCGTGACTCCATCTTGGGCGACCTACGTCCCGGCCGACTGGGAGGATTGCCGCTCAGATGACTTCGACCGCGTCGCTGCCGGCTGTACCCGCATGCTGGAATCGCAGATCACCCAGATCGATCGCGCGGTCGCGCTGACCAACCGCTCGAACGCCTATCGCCTCCATGGCGATTACGATCGCGCCATCAGCGATGCGAACGACGCGATCCGCATTTATCCCGACTACGTGCTCGCCTATGCGAATCGGGCCAACGCCTATCTCGGCAAGGGCGACACCTACAACGCAATGAACGACGCCAATGCCACCGTCCACGGCGCGCCGACCTATCCCGGCGGCTATTCAGCCCGCGCCGACATCTACAGGGCGAAAGGGGATTTTGATCTTGCCGTCATCGACGACACGACGGCGATCGCGCTTGCGCCGAAATATTCGGGCCTCTGGCGTTGGGGACCGTTGGCGACCGTCTATGCCGACCGGGCGCGGGCTCTTGAGGGCAAGGGCGATCGCGATCGTGCGCTCGCCGATTACGATGAGGCGATCCGGCTCGATCCCGGCTACGCACGGGCTTATGTCCTGCGGGCCAACATCTATTCAGCGAAAGGCGACCGGGATCACGCGATAGCCGATTTCTCCGAGGCGATCCGGATCAACCCGAAATTTGGCTATGCCTACAACGCGCGCGGCAACAATTATTACGCCAAAGGCGACTACGATCGCGCGCTTGCCGATTACAACGACGCCATCCGGATCGAACCCGGTATGGTCGACGCGATGCGCAACCGCGGCCTCGTCTATGCGAAAAGGGGCGACCGCGCCGCCGCCATCACGGCCTTTGGCGAGGCGATCACGGCCAATCCGAATTTTGTTCCGGCCTTTGAAAGCCGCGCCGAATCCTACGTCCAGACCGGCGATTTCGACCACGCGATCGCCGACTACGACGCCGCGATCAAGCTCAAACCCGATATCGCCGGTTACTGGATCCATCGCGGCGCCACCTATGTCAGTACCGGTAACTTCGCGCGCGGCATCACCGATTATGACCGGGCGCTGAACCTCGATCCGAAAGACCCGGCGGTTTATTTCTCGCGTGGCATCGCCAACCTCTTTGGCGTGAACGCCGCGAAAGCGGTGGCCGATTTCGATCAGGCGCTCGCTCTCAATCCGAAGGATTCCTACACGGCGCTCTGGCGCGACATCGCCGCGCAACGCGACCATCAACCAAGCCGGATTGCGGATGCGTTCGGCGCCGTGGACATGAAAGCGTGGCCTGCGCCGCTGCTCAGGCTCTATGCGACGGGACAGCTTACGCCGGAGGCGGCAATCGCGGCTACGGATGACGCCAACCTCAGCGCGGTTGCTCGCCGGGGACGGCTCTGCGAGATCAACTTCTACAGCGCCGAACTTGCGCTGCAGAAGGGAGCAAAAGACTCTGCCCTGCCACTTTTGAAGAAAGCCGCGGCCGATTGTCCGCGGGATTTCGTCGAATACACCGGCGCGAAGGCGGAGTTAAAACTCAACGGCGGCGAGTGACAGATCGCTTAGGTCATCCCGCGCTCATCAGGGGGATGGCTTCGCCGCGCTCGTACAAGTAAAGCAGACAGCGTAAAGCCTCGCCGCGCGCGCCCGTCAGTTTCGGGTTTTCCTTCATGATCCGCAGCGCCTCGTCACGGGCCTGCGCGATCAGTTGGCCGTGGGCTTCGGGGCGGGCGATCCTGTAACCGGGAAGACCGCTTTGCCGTACCCCCAACACGTCGCCTTCGCCGCGCAGTTTCAGATCTTCCTCCGCGATCCGAAAGCCATCGGTCGTCTCCCGGATCACCTTCAGCCGTGCCTTGGACATTTCGCCGAGCGGCTCCCGATAGAGCAGGAGGCAGGTCGAGGCCTCGGAGCCACGGCCGATCCTGCCGCGTAACTGATGCAATTGAGCGAGCCCGAAGCGTTCGGCATTCTCGATCACCATGATGGTGGCTGCGGGCACATCGACGCCGACCTCGACGACCGTGGTTGCGACCAGCAGGCCGATTTCGTGCGCGGAGAACTGCGCCATCACGCGATCTTTCTCAACCCCCTTCATCTGACCGTGGACGAGTCCCACTTTTTCGCCGAAGCGCTCCCGCAGGCTTTCGAACCGTTCAGTCGCATTGGTGAGGTGGCCGGTGCCTTCGGCCTCGGATTCCTCGACGAGCGGACAAATCCAGTAGACCAGCTTGCCCGCGCTCAAGGCACGGCCGACCGCTTCCATCATCTCCTCAAGGCGGCTCATCGGCACCGCGCGAGTGTCGATCGGCTGGCGGCCGGCAGGCTTCTCGCGCAATTCCGAAACGTCCATGTCGCCGAAATACGTCAACACCAGCGTGCGCGGAATGGGCGTCGCGCTCAATACCAGCACGTCGACGGCCTCACCCTTGTCGGTGAGCGCCAGTCGCTCACGCACACCAAAACGATGCTGCTCGTCGACCACGGCAAGTGCGAGCGATTTGAAAATCACGTCGTCCTGGATCAGCGCATGGGTACCGACCAGAAAATCGATCTCACCGGCCTCCAGCCGCGCCAGAATATCCCGCCTTTCCTTGCCCTTTTCACGTCCAGTGAGGATCGCAACCCTTAATCCCGCACGCTCGGCCAACGGCGCGATGGTCTTGATGTGCTGCCGCGCCAGAATTTCCGTCGGCGCCATCAGCGCGGCCTGCTTACCCACTTCGGTGACAGCCGCAGCGGCCAGAAGTGCGACGACGGTTTTGCCGGACCCGACGTCGCCTTGCAGCAGCCGCAGCATGCGGACCGGCTGCCGCAAGTCGTCGGCGATGGCGGCCGCGGCCTCGCGTTGCGAGGACGTCAGCGCATAGGGCAGCGCATCAATGATTTTGTTGCGCAAATGACCATCTCCGGCGTGACGATCGCCTGCGGGGCGCCGCAGTTGCGAACGCACCAGCGCCAGCGCCAATTGACCGGCGAGCAGCTCGTCAAACGCCAGACGCGACCAAAACGGTCCGTCGGGGAGAATGTCGGTCAATTCGATTGGGATATGGACGCGGTTCAACGCCTCCTTGATCGGCGGGAAGTGGCAGCGGCGGATCACCTCGGGGCTGATCCACTCAGGCAGATCCGGCAGCTTCTGAAGCGCTTGAGCGATCGCCCGCCGGAGCGAACCCAGCGCCAAGCCTTCCGTGAGGGGATAAACGGGATCGATCCCGGACAATTTGGCAAAGCCGGCTTCGTCGACGACGCGATCGGGATGTACGATCTGCGGCACCCCGTCGAACATCTGCAAGGTGCCCGAGACGTAGCGCTTCGAGCCGACCGGCAGCAGCTTTTCGATATAATCGGCCTTGGCGCGGAAATAGGTCAGAACCACGTCGCCGGTGTCGTCGCTGGCATAGACCAGATAGGGCGCGCGGGCGTTGCGGGGCGGCGACGGCCGATGGCGATCTATGGTCACTTCGAGCGTGACGATGGTTCCGGGCACGGCATCGCGGATTTTCGGCTGGGCGCGCCGGTCGATCACGCTTGCAGGCAAATGCAGCAGCAAATCGACCAGCCGTGGCGTCTCCTCGCGCCCGAGCAGGTAGCGAAACAGCTTGTCCTGCTTCGGACCGACGCCGGAAAGGCTCGTGACCGGTGCAAACAACGGATTGAGCAGAAGCGGGCGCATCAAAGCTCGAGTGATTTAGCGGATCAAATCGGCATAGCTGATACCGTTGATAATCGGGAACGAGACGGGCTGACAACGGTCATTCGGATCGCTATATCACCCCCGCCCGGCACGTCCGGGCATTTGGCGTTGGATGGGAATCGAAAATGACGGGTACGACACGATCGAGCGGGGGTCTCGACGACCGCCGCAAGCGGCTTCTGTTTCGCTGCTGGCATCGCGGCACCCGCGAGATGGACCTCATCCTCGGCCGGTTTGCCGACACAACAATTGCGACCCTCACCGACGATGAAGTGAGCGAGCTGGAACATCTGATCGAACTTCCCGATCCCGACCTCTATGCCGCGATCACCGGCGATGCGCCGCTGGCTTCGCACTATGCCGGGGCGCTGTTCAACCGCATCAAATCGTTCCGTCCCGGGGATCAGGGCGAATGAAGCAACAAGGCCAGTCACCCGCGCAATTGCTCGTTCCCCGTCGCGCGCTCACCTTTGCCAACGTCGCCGAGGGCGCCGAGGGACTTATCGTGTCGGATCTGGCGCGCGCTGTCGCCGCGCGGCCAAAGCCGCCGGCCGTAAGTCTCGCAGTCGTGTGCCGTGACGGGCCGCGCCTGCAGCAGCTGGCCCGTTCGCTAGCATTCTTCGCGCCGGATTTGCTGGTGCTGCAATTCCCAGCCTGGGATTGCCAACCCTACGATCGGGTGTCGCCGCATGGCGGTATCCTTGCCCAGCGGCTGACGACGTTGGCGCAGCTATCCCGCCTCGTCGGCAGCGAGAAGCCGCTGATCGTGCTCACGACTGTGAATGCCATCGTGCAGCGGGTGCCCGCACGCGAAATCGTGGCGGCGCAGGCGTTGTCAGTCGCACCCGGCCACGTGGTGCCGATGGATTCCATCATCGCCTGGCTGGAGCACAATGGCTACAGCCGCTCGTCGACCGTCCGCGAGCCGGGCGAATACGCCGTGCGCGGCGGCATCCTCGATCTGTTCCCGGCCGGGCTCGATCAGCCCGTCCGTTTCGATTTTTTCGGCGACAGCCTCGAATCGATCCGCAGCTTCGATGCCGAAACCCAGCGCACACATCTCGACATGCGTTCGCTCGATCTGGTGCCGATCTCGGAATTCCAGCTGATCACGGAGACCATACGCCGTTTTCGGATGGGCTATGTCGCAGCCTTCGGCGCGCCGGAGCGCGACGATCCGCTCTATGAAGCCGTCAGCGAAGGCCGCCGTCATCCCGGCATGGAACACTGGCTGCCGCTGTTCCAGGACAAGATGGACACCTTGTTCGATTATCTCGGCGATGCGC
>DATHPL010000504.1:0-10490 GCA_035483915.1 Bradyrhizobium sp. | reverse complement strand
TCCCTTCGCGCGCGGCTCTTATTCGCATGCGCTGCCGGGCCACGCCGGCAAACGCGCGGTGCTCGCTGCCCCCGTCGACGGCCGGCTGTTCTTTGCGGGTGAAGCCACCTCGCCGCACTTTTTCTCCACCGCCCACGGCGCACATGATTCGGGAGAGAGAGCGGCGAGAGAGGTGACGGCAAGCCGCTAGCCTTTGTAAACCTTATCTCGGTGGAACTTTAGGTAGTGCGAATTTGGGAGGCTCGCTGGATCGTCCGGCAAGTGAATCGCTCCGCTTTGGTTCAGGAGACGAACGGCGTCCTCAGGGACGTGGCTTTTCGCGACCAATATTTTGTAATCATCCCCGATCGACAGCAGACCTCGATCAAACATCCAATGCGCGGTTCCAGACAAGGCCAGCCCGTTGCGAACCGAATCAGTCCCGTTTGACGCCACCGGTTGAATGTGGGCCGCCTGCACTTCTGGCCGACCACCTCCATTGATCAACCGCAACCCCGTCATAGCGCATCGGTTAGAATAAGCTTTGCGCACATTGAACATAAACGAGCGCTCGCGAAATGGCTTTAAAACGGTCATCTCGACAATCGGACGCTCGAACGGAGTCTGAGGCTCGTCCATTTCAGCAGCGGGCAACGAATAGGGTTGCTCGTCTTGCTTAAGCACCGGAGCAAATCCGGACTTCAATATCCGGTCGAACTCGTCGTTGGGGATTGTCCGTACGGCGCGTCCAAATGCGCCCTTATTCGTGCTGCCGTCGGCTTTCTTGAGCGCGCTCTCGTAGTATTCTGTGCCTTCGACAAACGGGACGGCCCTGTCGAAATCCAAATAGTTATCTACAACCGCATAAAAGTGGTCCGCCAACTCCTTGTCTTCGACGACATCGACGACGCGCGCAACGGCGAAGTACGATTGGCGACCACCGCCGCTCGATAAGTCTACACTCGACCTCCGTGGTTCGTAGTAAACGATATGATCGCCGATCGACTGTCTCGCCTGATTTAGGTAGGTGCGCGGAAAATGATATCGGACCTCGGGAAGGTCTTCATAGCCGGGCGTTACTTTTGTAGTGAAAACCGCCTTCCCCATCGCTAAATCTCAGATTGCCGTCAACCAGGATAACCTTCTCATTTACGTTAGCAATCGCCCTACTCTATCACCCTCTCCCTCATCGCCGCATCCGGCACGAAGCACGCCTCGTACTTCCCGAAAATCCGGTAGCGGTTTTTCGCGACGAGATTGTAGACCGCGTTGCGCAACGGCTTCGGCACAGCGAACAGCACGCGCGTCCACCCCCAGCCCGGCAGATTCGAAAGCACGGTCAAGGCCGCGTCGGATTTGAAATGGGCCACGCCGCCATGGATGACGGCGTTGGTGTCGGGATCATCGGGATCGATGCCAAAGGCCTGGGCGAGGCGCGTGCCGTAGGCCGACTGGATCGCGGTAAAGCGAAAACGCTTTGCTTGGTCGCGCGCCGCGATGAAACGAATCCAGCGCGAGCAGAACACGCAAACGCCGTCGTAAAGGATCACATCGTCATCGGACCAAACGCTCATGGCTTTTTCGATCGCGCAGGCGGCTGCCCCTTCAGCGCGCGATCGAGTTCGCCCGCGGCCAGTTTGACGCCGTTCTCGGTCTCGGCCATCCAGTGGCCCTCGCCGTCATAGGCCGGCAGCACGCGGAAGTCGGCCTTGCCGCCGCCGGCGCGAAACGCATCCGCCAGTTTCCGCGAGAAGTCCGGCGAGAAATAGCTGTCGTTGGCCGCAACCAGCCAGCTGACAGGAATGCGCGCCCCGTGGCCGAATTCGCCCGCGGCCGCCAGCAGCGTGTGCGGCGCGCAAATCTGGTTGGGAAAATCGTTGGCGTGGCCGCCGCGCCCTGGCGAAAAGACGATGATGGAGGAGATTTCGGCCGGATCGGCATTGGCCAGCGCCAACGCGCCCCATCCGCCGGCGGAATGACCGATGACCACCGTGCCGTCGCGCCGAATGAAGGGTTGCCCCCGCAGAAAGCTAACGGCGGCGGCTATGGCCTCGGCCGTCGCGCGTCCCGAACGGGCGTAGTCGGCTTCGTCGCAACCCTGCTGATCTTCCAGATATTTACCGCCGGTCGCACCGTGGCCCGGACGTTCCGGCACCAGGACGGCAAACCCGCGTGCGACCAGAAACGACGCCAGGGTGCGGTATTCCGGCTGCGTCATTTGCGCGCGAAGCAGCACGTTCTGGGTAGACGCATGTGCAATTACCGCCAGGCGAAACGGGCCTTCGCCTGGCGGGCGAAACAAGACGGCGTGCGATGCGACGTCAGGATCGGGCGAGGGCACCAACCAGGCTTGCGCCCGATTGGGTTCGGCTTCCGCACCACTTGGCCCGAACGGGCTTTGTGCGGCGGCGGTGGCCGTCCACAGCGCCGCCAGTAGAAGGTTTACGAAAAGCGAGCGAAACGAACGCATCAAATCCCCACGAGCCGTTGCAAAAAGAGACTTCCCCGGCGTCGTTCACGGCGAATCAAATCGCAGGCAACGTCCCGTGACCGCTAAAGTTTAAGAACCTTCGCAGGACGCGTCCATTCCGCCCGATCCGGCCCCAAATGCCTTTGTCTGTCCGCTTTCGGTACAGAGTCCGCGCCGACTGATGCAGAAAATCCACAGGTTAACCGATAATTAACGATAGACCTTGATGCCGGCCCGCTGACTTGCTTTGATCGGAGTCATGAGCACAACCCTTATCGAGGTCCGACCGGCCAAGGCTGCTGACGCGGCGGCGGTGGCCTCCACCCATGACGAAGCGTGGCGGGCGGCCTACCAGGGCATCATTCCCGGCGCGGAGCTGGAAAAGCTGATCAACCGCCGTGGCCCGCACTGGTGGGATTCGGCGATCCGTAAAGGCAGCCGTGTCAGCGTGCTCGTGTTCGGCGACAAGGTCGCGGGCTACGCCAATTATGGGCGTAACCGGGCCCGAAGCCTGCATTTCGAAGGCGAAATCTACGAGCTTTATTTGCGCCCCGAATTTCAAGGCCTTGGTTTCGGCCGCCGGCTGTTCTCGGCCGCACGTCGCGACCTCGTGCAGAGCGGCTTGAAGAGCATGGTGATCTGGGCGCTCTCCGACAACGACGCGGCGACCGAATTCTATCGTGCGCTGGGCGGCCGCATGGTAGCGCGCTCGTCGGAAAAGTTCGGGCCGAAGTCGCTCGACAAGGTCGCGTTCGCCTGGACGAACTGAACTTCGCCCCATTTGAACTTCATGTCCGGCGTCATGCCGACTGGCCAAAAAAGCCTATGCAGCCGGCGTTAAGGCTTTGCCCAAACAATCGCTGGGTACGCCAGCCGTCCGGCTTAAACTAGCGTAGACTACCACTGACAAAGCAATCCGGAGCTGTCCATGCGTATTGAAGCGATCTCAATCGGCATTGATCCGCCGCGTGAGGTCAACGTCGTCATCGAAGTGCCGGTCGGCGGCGAGCCGATCAAATATGAGCTCGACAAGGAAGCGGGCACGCTGGTCGTCGATCGCTTTCTCTATACGGCGATGCGCTATCCCGGCAATTACGGCTTCATTCCGCACACGCTCTCCAATGACGGCGATCCCTGCGACGTCCTCGTCGCCAATACCCGCGCCATCGTTCCCGGCGCGGTGATGAGCGTGCGGCCGGTCGGTGTACTCTTGATGGAAGACGAGGCCGGTGGCGACGAAAAGATCATCGCGGTGCCGTCATCGAAGCTGACGCAGCGTTACGACAAGGTGAAAACCTATAGCGACCTGCCCGACATTACCTTGCAGCAAATCCAGCACTTCTTCGAGCACTACAAGGACCTCGAACCGAAGAAATGGGTGAAGGTGCTGCGCTGGGGCAATGCCGAGGATGCCCACCAGTTGATCGCAGAGGGCATCGCGCGGGCGAAGAAGTGACGACGCAGTAGCATCGTCGCGAGAAGCGTTTACACCGCGGGCTTCGGCAAACCCGCAATGGCGCAAGCCGCGCGCAAGGTGTTGACCAACAGACAGGCCACCGTCATCTGACCGACGCCGCCCGGCACCGGCGTGATGGCGCCCGCGACTGCGGACACTTCAGCAAACGCGACGTCACCGACGAGACGGGTCTTGCCGCCGGCGTCCGACAGCCGGTTGATTCCGACATCGATCACGGTCGCGCCCGGCTTGATCCAGTCGCCGCGCACCATCTCGGGCCGCCCAACGGCCGCGTAGACCAGATCGGCGCGGGCGCACAGCGACTTGAGATCGCGCGAGCGCGAATGCGCGATCGTCACCGTGGCGTTTTCGTTGAGCAGCAGTTGCACCAGCGGCCGGCCGACCAGGTTGGAGCGGCCGATTACGATCGCATTCAGGCCTTCGAGCGAGGCGTGCACGGTCTTGCTCAGAATAATGCAGCCGAGCGGCGTGCAGGGCGACAGCGCAGCAAAGCCGCCGGCGAGCCGGCCGGCATTGCTCGGATGCAAGCCATCGACATCCTTGGCCGGATCGATCGCATTGATGACGGCTTCGGTGTCCAGGGATTTCGGCAGCGGCAATTGCACCAGGATGCCGTGCACGAGCGGATCGCGGTTAAGTCGCCCGATCAGCGCCAGCAGATCGGCCTCTCCGACATCCTCCGGCAGCACGTGTTCGAAGGAGGCCATGCCGGCTTCCTGCGACTGCTTATGCTTGGAGCGGACATAGACCTGGCTCGCCGGATCGTGGCCGACCAGCACCACCGCGAGTCCCGGCGTCAATTCGTTGTCGCGCTTGATCCGCGCCACCTCACCGGCGACGCGCGCGCGCAATGCCGCTGCGATGCTTTTCCCATCGATGATCCGCGCCGCCATACCGGTCCCCAAATCCCTATTTGGCTGTCGTCAGGGCGCGAAGCGCCTCACCAAGTTTTCCGGGATCGCCATCGACGGCGACCTGTTTGAGGCGCGAGGTGACCCCGGACAAAATTCTCACGCTGGCCTTCGGTACACCAAGCGACTTTGCCAAAAGCTCCGTCACCGCGCGATTGGCTTCCCCGCCTTCGGCGATGGCACGGACCCGGACTTTGACCACGGCGCGGCCATTCGCCAGCGTCTCGATACCGTCGATGTCGTCCCTGCCGCCGCGCGGGGTCACGCGCAACGCCACACTGATGCCTTGGGTCGAGTAACGCCAAGGATCAGCCATCCAGGCTCGCGATCAGAAAACGTTTGGATAGATGTAGTACTGAATCACGCGCTGAATGAAGTAGATGATCAGAATCAGGATGATCGGCGAAATGTCGAGGCCGCCCAGATTGGGCATGAAGGAGCGGATCGGCGCCAGCAGCGGTTCGGTGATCCGGTACAGAAACTCGGCCACGGCCGACACGAACGGGTTGCGCGTGTTGACGACGTTGAAGGCGATCAGCCAGGACAGAATGGCGGCAGCGATCAACAGCCAGACATAAAGATCCAGAACGATAAGAACGATGTCGAGGACGGCACGCATGGGGGGCTGCTCGCAAGGGTCGGTCGGCGGGATTGGGTACCTTGCTAAATATCGGTTCCGTCAGGGGCAAACAAGGGAAGTTCCCGGCAAAGGGCCGGAAAAACAACGATTTCGCCGTTCTTGACTTGGCGTTGGCGCGGACTGTAAATGACGCCGATTGTCAGCCGTTCCCACTTATTAACACGGCGACATTTCACCAGGCGATCTGGGGCCATAGCTCAGCTGGGAGAGCGCGTCGTTCGCAATGACGAGGTCGGCGGTTCGATCCCGCCTGGCTCCACCAGCCTTCGCAGGCTACGCCTGCTTCGGCTAGGCAAGCCACATTGCGGCGAAGGCTGCCACGCCATAGCCCGAAGGGCGAAGGCGGGCCTAGACAAAATCGAAGCCCAATAGGCGAAGACGGGCTGTATTTCACTCCGCCGCTTCCGCCATCGTCACGTCCGGCGCGCGGCTCAGCCAATCATCGAGAAAATGCTTCAACCATACGCGCTCGACGACGTCGTAGCACGCGCGCCCGGCAAAGTGCTGGTGGCGCGGCTGGGCCCCTGGCAGGTCGAGACGCTCGGTGCTGCACGTCGTCCAGCGGCACATCATCGCGTAGCTCACGTCGGGATGAAATTGAAAGCCGAAGGCGTTTCCGGAACGAAAGGCCTGCACGGGGAAGTCACCGCCTTCCGCCAATAACTCAGTCCCTGCGGGAAGTTCGAATCCCTCCCGGTGCCAGTGATAGACCTGATCGGGCCAGCGCGCGCAGACCTTCAGTCCCGCCGGTGTCGGGCGGATCGGGTAATAGCCCATCTCGACGCGGCCTTTGGCATGCGGCGCCACGCGGGCACCGAGCTGCTTGGCGAGCATCTGGGCGCCAAGGCAAATTCCGAGAAACGGCCGCTGCTCGAGCAGCGGCACTGCGATCCAGTCGATCTCGCGGCGAACATAGTCGTCCGGATCGTTGGCGCTCATGGGACCGCCGAAAATCACGGCGCCGGCGTGCTCGACGAGCGTTTCCGGCAGGGCATCGCCAAACCGCGGCCGCCTGATGTCGAGTGGGTAGCCGAGCGAGCGCAACGCGTTGCCGATGCGGCCGGGTACCGAGGCTTCCTGGTGCAGGACGATCAGGACCGGCAGAAGTGAGGGGCGCGCCGGCCAAGGTCCGGCCACGACTGGTGCGGCATCACGTGCAAGACCGATTTTGGCGGAAGTCGGCATCGACCCTTCTTCGGACCTTCAAGCCGGCGATGATACCCAACAGATCGTTAATTTCGGGTGAGTTGGCCTTTTCAGCGTTGGCGCGTCTGAAAACGCGCGACGGCCGACAGGATGAATCCGCGCGGAAACAGCCGCAGCAGGAACGGCAGGACCTTGATGCCGAAGCCGGGCAGCACCGCGCGCTTGTTGGCCATCAGGCCGCGATAGGCTTGCTTCGCGACATCGGCGGCAGACACGTTGAGCACGGCCGAATCGAGGCCGGGTTCGAAGCCGGCGCGGGTCTGAAATTCCGACGGCACCGGACCCGGGCACAGCGCGGTGACGCGGACACCGCTCGGCCCCAACTCCCCGCGCAAAGCCTCGGTGAACGACAACACATAGGCTTTGGAGGCGTAATACACCGCCATGCCCGGTCCCGGCAGGAAGCTCGCGATGGAAGCGACGTTGAGGAGGCCGCCGCGGTTTCGAACCAGCTGATCGGCAAATCGCAGCGACAGATCGGTCAGCGCGCGGATATTGACCGCGATCATCGCGAGCTGCTCGTTGCGGTCGAGCTGGATGGCGCGGCCGAACAAACCGAAGCCCGCATTGTTGACGAGGAATTCGACTTCAACGCCCTCAGCGGTCAGCGCGGCGGCAATCTTGTCGCCGGCGTCTGCCTGCTCGAGGTCGCAAGGAATCACGATTGGAGCGCTCGAGCTTTTGACGGCGATTTCCGCGGCCAGTACCTGCAGCCGGTCGGCGCGTCGCGCCACCATCGCCACGCGATGGCCGTTGGAAGCAAAGACACGTACCAGCTCAGTGCCAATCCCCGCCGAAGCACCCGTAATCAGCGTCACCCGCTCAGTCACGATCTTTCTTGCCCGCCGATAATACCAATCCGAGGAGTACGGCTTAGGCGGGATACAGCGCGCCTGCAAGCATTTCGGAACCGTCGCAAGCGCAATCGGCTGGAAAACAATGCAGGCGTGCAAGAGGCCGGCAATTCGCTGCCATGCAGCAGCCGCTACATTAAAAATTTTTCATCTGCCGAAGGTAAATCCGTCTGCCGGAAGGCAAATCCGGTCCCGAACATGGCGACCGGCCGTCGTTAGCTTCCCGAAATCGGCGCCGACTGTTTGGCGGCAACGCGGTGCTTGAGATCGATCCGGTCCCGGGAAGACACCGCCAATAAATCGGCGGCACGCCAGACGACGTTGTCCTCGAATTCGCTGACCTGACCGTCAGCGTACACCAGCTCCCACATCATCTCAACGATGCGCAAGCGCCCGGCATCGTCGACCGAACGCATGATGACGCTGGTGAAATGATAGAGATCGACCGCCTCGCCCTCGACCAGGGTTGCGGACGCGATCAACTTGTCGGCCGTTCCCTGATCAAGCCCAAAACTGCTTTCGATCAGGCTGTGAAGCTTGCGCTTTTCAGCGGCGGAAGGTTCGCCGTCGAGCGAAATGACGTGAACCAATAGCGCCGTGGCCGCGAGACGATATCCGGTATCGTCGAGGTCACTGGGATCATGGGCGGGAGAAATAACGTCAGCGATGAATTGGCGTAGACCGTCGAGCATCAATGATCTCTAAAATAGCTTCGTTAAAAACTATATGGCGTGGAACATGAACCCGCGCAATCGGCGTGCGTTCCAGACACTTATTACCTTTCGGCAATGTTACCTACGGTATTTCGTACACCATCACCTTGTCGGAGATCCCGCGCAACGCCGCTTCCTTCTGGATCGGCTTGATCGCCCGCTCCTGCAGAAGCGCCGATACCGCCGGCAATTCGACCATGCCGCCGGTGACGTGAATCGACTGCGATGTTGCCAGCCCTTGAACCCGCGCCGCGATATTGACGGTCTGGCCGAAATAATCCTGCCGCTCGTTGAGCATCACCGCCAAGCACGGGCCCTCGTGAATGCCGATCTTGACCACGAGATCGTCGGTGCCGCGCTCGGCATTGAGCGCATCCATGGCCGCGCGCATCCGCAAGCCCGCGACAATCGCATGCTCCGGCTTGACGAAGGTCGCCATCACGGCATCGCCGATGGTCTTCACGACGGCGCCTTTCTCCGATGCAATGATGCCGAGCAGCGCCCGAAAATGCGCACGCACCAGATCGAATGCGGCGAGGTCGCCGACGCGCTCATAGAGTGCAGTCGAGCCCTTCAGGTCGGTGAACAGGAAGGTGAGCGAGGTGATCTTCAGGCGCTGATCGATGTCGAGATTGTCGGCCTTGAACACGTCGCGGAAAGTCTGGTTGGACAGTATCCGCTTGGCGGTGAGAAACGGCCGGCGCCGGCCGAGCATGGCATGCAGCCCATCGCCGGCGATGAACACCGTCGGCAGCGTCCGCACGCCGGCCTGATTGTCGAGCGCAAGCCTCAAGGGGCCCGGGCGCATGGTGATGGACCCGGTCGGCGGGTGCGATTTATTGAAAACGAGCGAAAGCTGCTGGCGCTCTTTGGTAGGCTCGCCCTGCACGTCGATGAAATGTGCTGAATGCGTCACCGGCTCGAACGCAATGATGAATTGCGGCGGCAGCTGCAACGACAGCACCGCCCGCTCGCCCGCCGGCAATTCCAGCGAGTCCAGCGCCACCTCCTCGGTGAGCGCATCGAAAGACGTCTTGTCGAGATCGATGCCCGAACTCCAGAATACCTGCTTGTAGTATTCCCACAGCGGCAGTGTGTTCGGATCATGGGCGGCGATGCGCCGGACCTTGGGACTGACGGTGAAAGCGACCTCAACCTGTTCGTCGACGGAAGGCTCGTAGCCGCAGGCGCACAGGCCGCAATGGTAATCGTCGCTGCGCAGGGATTTCAGCGTATCATGCGCATCGAGCACCCCGCTGCAGCCGGGACAGAGCACGTTCCAGGTGAGATCGAACAGGCCGAGTCGCGAGGCGTGCAGGAATCCCGAGATCACCTGCTCCTCGTCGAAGCCGTGTTGCCTGGAAAAATCCAGCACATTGATACGGTTGAGTTCGTGGTCTTCGCCATTCTCGATGAGATGGGCGATCGCGTCCGCGACCGCCGGATCGGCGGTCTTTCTCAATACTGAAAACTGGGCCTCTAATTCACTCATGATTTCGCCATCAGCGCGGCGTGATCTGGAACATCGGCGAGCGATTCGGTTGCGTGGTGACCACGCCAACCGGCATCACCGGGTCCTTGTCCAGAAGCGTGACGCGGAACGCGGCAATGATTCTAGCCAGCGCCAAAGTCGCCTCCACCAGCGCGAAATGCGCGCCGATGCAAACCCGCGCCCCGACGCCGAACGGCAGATAGGCGAAGCGGTCGGGCGGCGGGGCCGGCGACAGGAAGCGCTCAGGCACAAAGGCATTCGGATCGCGCCAGAGCTTTTCGTGCCGGTGCAACAGCCATGGCGCGATCAGGATCACGTCGTGCCTCTTGATCGGAATGCCCGCAACTTCGTCATTGCCGGCAGCTGCACGCGCAATCAGAAACGCGGGCGGATAAAGCCGCATGGTTTCGTCGACAACGGCGCGGGTGAACTTCAACCGCTCGAGATCAGCCTCGCCATCGGCCGATACCTGCCGCGCTTCGGCGGCCAGCTGCTCCTGCGCGACCGGATCAAGCGCCAGCAGATACAGCGCCCAGAACAGCGCGGTCGCGGTGGTTTCATGGCCGGCGAGAATCATGGTCGCGACCTGATCGCCGAGTTGCGCCTCGCTGAAGGCCTCGCCGGTTTCGGGATCGCGCGCCGCATTCATCAGATCGAACAGATCGCGCGCCGGCGCACCCTCCTGCTTTCCGGCCGCGCGCCGCTCCGCCATCAGCATGCCGACGAAGTCCGTCCATCGTTTGCGGAA
>DATHPL010000503.1:0-4963 GCA_035483915.1 Bradyrhizobium sp. | reverse complement strand
ATCCAGTAGCAGAAATTCCGCAGCATCTGGACGCCGGCATCGGCGCCCTGGAATTTGACGGCAAAGACCTTTTCGTTGCGCACGAACAGCACGCCGAATACCGGCACCAGCGACAATACCGCGATCAGCGCGATGATCGTTGCCGCGAGCCCCGCTTCGCCGAATTTTCGGATCAGGTCCGAATCCGAAAACTGAAGCGCAATGAAAGAGATTCCGGCCGTGCCGTGCGTCAGCACGCAGGCAGGCCCCACGACCAGCACGGCATTGCGGAAAGCCGTGTACTTGTCCTGCCCCGCAATCAGGCGGTCACGCGCCGCAAAGGTAAGCTGCATCGAGTCCGAAAAGCTGATCACCATGATCAGCGGCGTCATCACGTTCAAAAACATATTGAGATTGAAATTCGCCCAGCCGAGACCGCCGAGCGCCAGCAGGATCGCGATAATCGGCGGGAACGCGGCCACCACCATGAACGATATCTTGCGGAAGAAAATGATGGCGATGATGCAGCCGGCCAGAATGCCGAGGACATTGTAGGTCAAACCGTCACGTTCGACGGCGTTGCGGATCTCGAGCTGCATCACGGGCACGCCCGACAATTCGGCGTTGAGCCCGGTGTCGCCGAGGTCATCCTTCATCAGCTTGCGGATCTCGCCGATGGTGCTGCCGAGCTTGTTGCTCGCAACCACATCCGGCTCCAGCGACAGCACGACCAGCGCCAGCGTGCCGTCTTCCGACAACAGTTTGCCGCGAATGAGCTCGTTCGATTTCACCGTTTCGATAAACTTGCCGTAGTCGGCTCCTTGCGGCAATTCGGAAGGAAATAGCGCCGCTGGGAATTTACCCGGCGCCGGCGCCTGACGCGCCGAGAACAGGGAGATCAGGCCGCGGGTGCCCTCCACAAGCTGCAAGTCGGTGATAAAATCACGGAGCTTTTCGAGATTGTCGCGCGCAAGCAGATTTTTGCCCTCGACCACGACGAGCACGTCGAATTCCGTCGCCGGGAAGCGTTTGATTTCCGATTCATATTGCCGGTATTCGCGGGAGTTGGAGCGAAAGAGCTGGCTCAAGGAATCGTCGATCTTGATGCGCTCGATTCCGAAAATCGCACCGATGACGAGCGCCACGAGAATGATGCAGGACCAGATCGGCGCCTGAACCGCAATGAGTCCGATCCTTTCGAGCCCGAAGGCAATACTGCCCATCGGCCGCTGCTCGATTTTCTCGACGTGGACTTCACTCTCGCTGTTCTTTTCGAGCATGCCCTATCCAATTCTCACATCAGCTCAACTAGCAAAGTGTGGCAAAACAATCGAGCCCGGAAAGCTCCGACCGGTCGGCGGAGTGCCATAATAGCCTTTGAAAATATACGATAATTTTGTCAGGTTGGTGTAGCAGGTCTGCCTAGCTTTTCGCAAGCTGCGCGCTTAGATGGCACACCTCGAGGGGGTAGCAGTCTCGCGGGATTTTCAAGTTAGCTTGAATTAGCGGCAATAGCGTGGCCCAGCCGGATGCCGCTTTCGTCCTTCAGCCCAACGCCGGTCAATTGCCGCGCAAGGCCCTCGCGAATCAACCAGCCGATCTTTGCAGCCGCATCCTCGTAGCTGAGCCCGGCGCCGTGGATATTGGAAACGCAATTGCGTTTTTCATCCGTCGTCCCGACCGAAGGGGCAAAGGTCAGATAAACCCCGAGGCTGTCCGCGGCGGACAGACCCGGTCGTTCGCCGATCAGCATCACGGTCATGCACGCGCCAAGAACGTCACCGATCTCATCGCCCAATGCCACCCGCGCGCCGGTTGCGACAACGGCGTGCCCGATGGCGACGGCATCGTCCGCCAGCAATGGAAGCAGCTTGCGCAAGAGCGCGACCGCATGCGCGTTGACGGCGGCTGGCGATAGCCCATCGCCGATGATGATCGCAATTGCACCCGCCCCGCCGCCAGAGCCCGCGAGCCTCTGCCGCGAAGCCGGGTCGAGTTTGCGCCCGAGGTCCGGGCGTCCGAGATAGTCCTTGCGGGTCGGCGCCAGGCTCGAAACGAGTGTCGCTTCAAGACCGAGATAGGCCAGGCCCTGCGCCAAGCCTTCGGCGTCGAAAGCTGCGTGAACGGCGTCGCGCGCCCGCGCATGGTCGAGGGTAAATTCAAGCAAGGCCTTGGTCGGCAAGCTCGCACCGGCGAGGCCGAGCGCGACGCGCGCCGGCGTCAACTCACGCAGGCGCGCGAGCGACAGCGGGGACACCTCGGTCGTTGTGGGATTATTCGGCAGGGACGGAAGCCTCGCGCAACCGCATGGAATAGTTCGACGCATTTTGCCGCCCACGCGAAGCTCCACGAGCGAACATGATGAGGTGATGCGCAACCATCATCGAAGCGATGAGGTACTCGATCTCGCCGCGGGCCAGACGCCGCAGTGCGAATTTCCAGAATTCAAGCTTGTAGTCACCGAGAACCCCGATCTTCCAGAAGATATTGCGTAGCATGGTCAGGCCGAGCTTGATGTTCGGCCAGGTCAATTGCTGAAGCGACGACGGCCGCTTGATCTGATGCGGATAGGTTTCGCGGATCTGATATTCGTAACGCTGCAACAATTTGGCGGGTTCGTACGCTACGCCCATGCACTTGCGCCATGTGTCGACGACGTCATCGTAGGGCTGGCGAAAGACGACATTGGACTCCAGCCCTTCGTCCTCGATCAGACGGTTCTCCCGCACCAGGCGGTCCCAGAGCGGGGTCTTGGGCAGCGCCTGAAGCAGATTGATGGTCAGAAGCGGGATTTGCGAGGCCTCGATAAACTCGAGCAGATGCGCTCCGGTTTCCGGCTTGTCGGTATCCAGCCCGAGAATGATCCCGGAGACGACCTCCATGCCGTAGCTGTTGATCGTCTGAATGCCTTCCATGATGGGGACCATCATGTTGTGATCCTTGTGCATCGCCTTCAGCGCCACCGGATCCGGCGTTTCGATGCCGCAGAACACCGTGCTGAAGAACGCCTCTCGCATCCCCGCCAGAATTTCCGGCCGCTTGGCGATGTTCAGTGTCGCCTCGCAGGAGAAGCGAAGGATAAAACCGGTCTTTTTCTGCCATTCGACGAGGTGCGGTAACAGGTCGAGCGCAGCCTTGCGGTTGCCGATGAAGTTGTCATCGACAAAATAAACCGAGCCACGGATGCCGCACTCAAGCAGCTTGTCGAGTTCGGCCGTGATCTGTTGCGGCGTTTTCAGGCGCGGATTACGGCCATAGAGGCCCGGAATGTCGCAAAATTCGCACTGATAAGGACATCCGCTCGAATACTGGATACTGCCCAGGAAGTAGCGATTGAGTTCGGCCAACTCGTAAGCGGGAAGCGGGAAGCACGTCATGTCGAGACGGTTGGCCGTTTTGAGCACCACCTGTTGCTCCGGGCGCGACGGATCTCGCGCCAGACGCGCGATCAAGTCATCGGTCGCATCGCCCAATTCACCGACATGCAAATAATCGAACGAAGGATAATAGTCGGGACAGGCGCTGACCGAAGGCCCACCGATCGCAACCGGCAGGTCGAAGGCATGCGCGCGGCGGCAAATGTCGTTCATCTGGTGGCGCTGAATGTGCATGCCGCTGACAAAGACGGCTTCCGCCCATTCGAAATCCTCAGCCGTTGCGGGCCGAATGTTTTCGTCGACGAACCGGACCGGCCAGTTTTCGGGCATATAGGCCGCTATCAGCAACAGCCCCTGCGGGGGCATGAAGGCCTGAACGCCGTCGGTCAGCGGATAGGAATACTCGAACGTGCCAAAGGACGACGTGTAGCGCGGAAAGACGCACAAGATACGGCGCACGACGCCAGCGCTTTCAGCTCTCATAGCTCCCTCTGCGCCTTCGACTTTGACAAGTTAATCATGCAAACCCCAAGCTGGGCCACAAATTTTTCAGGATTGTGGCAGTGGCATAACCCCGCACGGGCCGCATGGTTGCTAAGCCCAGCCAGATGGCGGGCTTGCAAAGCCCTCAGGCGATCAGCCGCCGGGCAAAATCAGGCAATAGCTCGCCATTGGTGGCAAGATGAAAGCTTGCGTCGGCGAGACCTACGCGAAGCAGCCAGTCGTCAAATTCGGGGGCTCGCTTCAGTCCAAAAAGGTCCCTGACATAGAGCGCGTCATGAAATGACGTCGACTGATAGTTCAGCATCACGTCATCGGCCCCCGGGACGCCCATGATGAAGTTCACGCCGGCCGCGGCAAGCAGCGTCAGCAGATTGTCCATGTCGTCCTGGTCGGCCTCGGCGTGATTGGTATAACAAACGTCTATCCCGAGCGGCAGACCGAGCAGCTTTCCGCAGAAATGATCCTCCAGCCCGGCGCGAATGATCTGTTTGCCGTCGTAAAGGTATTCCGGGCCGATAAAACCCACCACGCTGTTGACCAGCAACGGGTCGAAAGCGCGTGCAACGGCGTAGGCGCGCGCTTCGCACGTCTGCTGGTCGACGCCATGGTGGGCATTGGCTGACAGTGCCGACCCCTGCCCGGTTTCGAAATACATCACATTGTTGCCGACGGTGCCACGCTGAAGCGACCGTCCGGCGTCGTGCGCTTCGCGCAACAGCGCAAGATCGACACCGAAGCTGCGGTTGGCAGCTTCCGTGCCCGCGATCGACTGAAAGACCAGGTCGACAGGCGCGCGCTCGGCGATCAACCGAAGCGTCGTCGTGACGTGCGACAATATGCAAGCCTGGGTCGGAATTTGCAGCCGGCCGATGATCTCGTCGAGCAGATGCGACAGCCTGCCGATGACGGCGGGATCGTCGCTTGCCGGGTTGATGCCGATGCAGGCATCGCCGGCGCCAAGGAGGATGCCATCCAGGATCGAGGCGGTAATGCCCTTTGCATCATCGAAAGGATGGTTGGGCTGCAGCCGCACGCTCATCCGTCCGTTCAAACCGATGGTGTTGCGAAAGGCGGTGACGACTTCGCATTTTTTGGCGACCAGT
>DATHPL010000502.1:0-2346 GCA_035483915.1 Bradyrhizobium sp. | reverse complement strand
CAACCGATTGCGCCGGTTCAGCCAAGCGCAACCGCCGCAAGCCCCACGCGTTCCGGTCAAGCCGCAACTGCGACATCGGCTAACCGGCAGAGTCAGACCGCGGCCTCGAGCCGGGCGCCGCAACCCGCCCACGGTCAATCGCCGGCCGCTCAGCCCGCGCCCGTGCAGGTCGCGCAACAACCCGCGCCGCCGCCAGAACCGGACGTTCCGACCGCTTACGGCATCACCGCCAACGGACCGACCACCGATCTCTACGCCGCCATCTTCGGACCGCGGCACAGCGACGGCCAATAGGTTTCTTCACACTCGATAGGTCGAATTGACATTCCGATTCGAATGTCAGAACCACATCCGCATGAGCATAACTGCGATTTCGGTGCTGCTGTTTGGCGCACTCGCCGGCGGCTTTGTGTCGGGCCTTGCGGGATTTGGCACCGCGCTGATGGCGCTCGGCATCTGGCTTTACGTCGTGACGCCGGATGTTGCGGTTCAACTGGTGCTGATCTGCTCCATCATCGCCCAGACCTGGACGATGCCCTCGATCTGGCGGTCGATCGACTTCAAGCTGGTGTGGCCCTTTCTGGTCGGCGGACTGGCCGGCGTACCGCTCGGCACCTTGCTGATTGCCTACGCCGATCCGCGCCTGTTCAAGCTTGGCATCGGCATCCTGCTTCTGGTGTTTCCGGCCGCGCTTTATTTCCAGCGCAAGCCGATGGCCTTGAGCATCGGCGGGAAGGTTGCCGACACTGCCATCGGATTTGCCGGCGGCGTGCTCGGCGGCCTCGCCGGCCTGTCGGGTCCCGTTCCCATTCTGTGGGCGAGCGTGCGCGGCTGGGGCAAGGACGAACGGCGCGGCCTGTTCCAGATTTTCAACTGGACGATCCTGGCCGCCGCGATGGTCGCGCAAGGCGGCTCCGGATTGATCACGCGCGAGACGATGTGGCTCGCTGTGCTGGTCACGCCTGCGACGATCGGCGGCGCGTGGCTCGGTACGCGCACCTATCATGCGCTCAGCGACGGCAACTTTCGCGACGTCGTGCTCGGGCTTTTGTTCGTGTCCGGCGTCACGCTGGTCTGGAGCAGCCTCGCCGGCTAACGCGACTCGCTTCGCAAATCGTTTTAGTTGTTGTTTTGACGCGTTTTCTTCACGCGAACCGGTTTCCACTTCGCTCGAAAACGCTATCAGTGCCCTCCGCCCGCGGCGGCAGCCGGGTTCGGCTTCTTCAGGAGCATGACCAGCAAACTGAGACCGACATAAAACAGCGTCAGCATGAAGAAGGCGTCGCCATAGCCCATCACCACGGCCTGGCGGTGAACGATCTGCGACAACTGCTTCAGCGCCATCAGGGCGGCATCGCCCATGCCTTGCATGCGCTGGGTGAAATCGTTGAGCGTCTCGGTCGCCATGGTGTTGGCCCAGGTGACGCGATCCTGAAGCCGCGAGATGTGCAGATCGGTGCGGTCGTTCAGCACCTGGTTGATCACAGCCAGCCCGACCGCGCCGCCGAGATTGCGCGTCAGGTTGAACAGGCCCGAGGCGTTCTTGACGCGATCGGCCTCCAGCGTGCCGAGCGCGATGGTGTTGGTCGGCACCATGGCGCACATCATGCCGACGCCGCGCAGGATCTGCGGCAGCAGAAGTTCGTAGAAGTCATAGTCGCGCGTGATCCACGTCATCTGGTAAGAGCCGAGTGCGAAGATGATGAGGCCGAAGGCAATGATCAGCCGCATATCGACCTTCTGCATCAACCGCCCTACGATCGGCGCCATCAGGAACATGGTGACGCCGGAGACGAACATGGTTTCGCCGATCATCAGCGCGCTGTAGCCACGCACTTCGGCAAGATAGCGCGGATAGATGTAGGTCAGCCCATAGAGGCCGATGCCGACACAGAACGAGATCAAACAGCCGACGCCGAAATTGCGGTTTTTGAAGGCTCTGATATCGACGATCGGCTCCTTTGCCGTCAGCACGCGGTAGAAAAACGCGATGGCCGAAACGACGCAGACCGCGGCGCAAACGGCGACCGACGTATCCTGCAGCCACTCATATTGCGGCCCCTCTTCGAGCACGTATTCCAGCGAACCGAGAAATCCCGCCATCGTGATCAGGCCGAACCAGTCGAAATGTTCAAGCAGCGCGAAATTCGGCTCGTCGAAATCGACCAGCGCAAGCACGCCGATCGTGATGATGATGCCGGGCACGACATTGATGAAGAACAGCCAGTGCCACGACATCAGGTCGGTGATGATGCCGCCGACGGTCGGGCCAATGGTCGGCGCCAGCGTCGCGACCAGGCCGATGATCGGGCCGACGATATGGAATTTGGAGCGGGGAAACACCGT
>DATHPL010000501.1:0-6850 GCA_035483915.1 Bradyrhizobium sp. | reverse complement strand
GGTCGCATCGCTCGCGGGCGTTTCGCGATCTTCGCTGTTGCTGATTCGGCCGGTCATCGCAACGTCTGGTAAAGCCGGTACAGCAGCCTCGTCCGCGGCTCGATCGACGAAATGTACATCTGCTCGTAATGGGTATGCGCGCCCTGACCGTCGACCCCGAGGCCGTCGAGGGTCGCGGCAAAGGGCGCGGTGAAATTGCCATCCGAGCCGCCGCCGCTATAGCTGTCGCGAAGTTCGAAGCCGATCTCGGCGGCGAGCTTCTTGGCGTGCTCGAACAGGGCGGTGCCGGCGTTGCTCTTCTCATAGGGCGGGCGGTTCAATTCGCCCGTCACCTTGACGCTGACGCCCTCGGTCTTCGACGTCAGGTTCAATATTTTCGGCACCAGTTCGTTGGCGTCAGCGATGGTAGCAACGCGCATGTCGACTTCGGCATAGGCTTCTTCAGGGATGACGTTCGGTTTGGTCCCGCCTTTGACGACACCGACATTGACCGTCACGCCGCGTGCGAGATCGTTCATCGCCTCTAGCGTCTGAATGATGTTGCCGAGTTCCCGGATCGCGCTGCGGCCGTCTTCCGGCCGCGTGCCGGCATGGGAAGGCACGCCTTTGATGAACACCTCAAAACGGGCGACGCCCTTGCGGCTGGTGACGATCTTGCCGCCGTCGCGAGCGGGCTCCGTCACCAGCACATATTTGGCCTTGCGCCCTTCGGCCTCGATCAGCGCCCGCGAGGTCGGGCTGCCGATCTCCTCGTCGGAGACGTAAAGATGAGTAATGCCGAGCGGCGAAGTTTCGCCGCCGGCACAGAGTTGGCTAAACGCATGGAAGGCGAGATAGGCGCCGCCTTTCATGTCGTAGATGCCGGGGCCGAACGCGCTGTCACCCTCCACATGAAACGGCAGCCGTTCGATGAATCCAATCGGATGCACGGTGTCGAGATGGCTTAGCACGAGAATTCCAGGGCGATCTTGGCCCCAAGACGAACGCGCCACGATGTGGTCGCCGCATCCGGAATGCCCGGCGACTCGCTCGATGGTTACGGGCAGATCGCGATAACCGTCGGCGACGATGGCGGCAAGCTTGTTGACCTGATCGGGTGCGTCGGTCGGCGTCTCGATCTCGACCCAGCGGCGGATGCCGTCGAGGACGATGGCGGTATCGAAGGGGCGGGCGGACGCCGTCAGCATGTGTTGCCTTGTCTTCAAACTAGTCGGGTGTTGGCGCGGTCGATCAGGTTCAATAGCACCATTGTTCGTTCGGGCAATGCCTGGCCCGCCGTGTCGCGCTTCGAAAACGGCAACCTGCGCTTCAGCGCTTGTCGGCATTTTCCTGGGAAGCGATTTGCTCGACAAGATCGACGATGCTGCGCCGAAGCTTGGCGTCGCTGATGCGCGTAAAGGCGCGGGTCAGCGCCAGTCCCTCGGACGTTGCGAGAAAATCGGACACATAGGACGGCGAAGTGCCCTCGGTGCTGCCGTCGGCTCTCGCGATGCCACTTGGGCCGCCTTCGAACAGAAACGATACCGGCACCTGGAGGATTTCGGCGATCTGCTGAATGCGGCTTGCGCCGACGCGATTGGTCCCCTTCTCGTATTTTTGCACCTGCTGGAAAGTGAGGCCGAGCGCTTCGCCGAGTTTTTCCTGGCTCATGCCGAGCATGATGCGACGCATGCGCACGCGACTGCCGACATATTTGTCAACAGGGTTGGGCGCTTTGGTCGACATCGCCAACGCTCCTCCAGACCACGGTGCACAAGAAACCGGAGGATTATGCCTTAGGCGGTGATGCCGTCAAACCCCGCTCGTGCGAAGTTTTGTATGAACTCTGTTTATTTTGCGGCGCGACGCCGGATCACGTAGAGCCACGCGGCTGCAAGTATGATTACGATCGGAATGTCGCCCGCGCGCGCGTAAGGTGTCGGCGGGATCGCGGCGGGCAGGCCGGAATCCAGAACGCCTTCGAGCCCAAGACCGAGCTGCGCAACGACGCGCCCCAGCGGATCGATCACCGCGGAGATGCCTGTATTTGCAGCGCGCACGAGCGGCAGTCCCTGTTCGATCGCACGCAGGCGCGCCTGCTGGAGATGCTGATAAGGACCGGTAGAAATTCCAAACCAGCCATCGTTGGTGAGGTTGACGATCCAGCCTGGCCGATCGTTACGATCGACAACATGACCGGGAAAGATGGCCTCGTAGCATATCAGAGGTAGCATTCGCGGCGCGTTCGGCACCTCCATGCTGTGCCGGCGTGTGCCTGGAATGAATCCACCCTGAACTTTCGTCAGTTGCTCGAAGCCGATTTTTTCCATCAAGTCCTGAAACGGGAGAAATTCGCCGAACGGCACCAGATGCAACTTGTCGTAGACCGACAACACGTTGCCGTCATGGTCGATCACGTAAACCGAATTATAGGCGCGTGTGATCCGCGTGCCTGGCGGCACGTCGGGCGCGCGTACCGAGCCCGTGACCAAAACGGTGCCCTTGGGCAACAGATCGGCGATCTCCGCCATCGCGTCGGCTTCGCGGGTCAGGAAAAACGGGAACGCCGATTCCGGCCAGATCAGGACATTGACGTCGCGCACGCCGGTCGATTGCGGCCCGGACGCACGATCGGACAGCGTCAGATATTTCCTCATTACCTCTGCCTTGGCGGAGTAGTTGAATCTCGCGTCCTGCTGCAAGTTGGGCTGCATGATCCGCAGCTTGGTATTGGCAACGAGGACGGTCGGATGCCGGCTCAGCCGGATCGCGCCAAAGACCGTCATGGCGAGCATCAGCACAAGCGCGAGAACCGGGGCGACCCAGGGCTTGCGTCCGCGGGATGTGCCGTCGATCAGGACGGCAGGACTTGCGAAAATCGCGACGGCCAGAAATGTCAGGCCCCACAGGCCGATCAGCGAGGCGGTTTGCGCGAGCGCCAGCGGTTCGCTCAAGGCGTAGCCGAGCGTATTCCAGGGAAAGCCCGTGAGCGCGTGGCCGCGCAACCATTCGCTCATCGTGAGACTCGCAGCGAGCGCGATCACACGCGAAGCATCCCGCGTCCAGAACAGCCGCGCGAGCGCAAAGCCCAGCGCCATGAACAGCGCGAGATAGGCCGGCAAGCCCAGAATGGCGAACGGCATCAACCAGGCGAAGGTCTGCGCATCGACCAGAAAGGCGTAGCCGATCCAGTAAAGTCCGGGCACGAAATAGCCAAGGCCGAACCACCAGCCGGTCAGCGCGGCTGCCGGCACGCCGCGCCACCGTCCGGCGCCCGCGCCGTCGATCTGCCAGACCGCGACCGGAAGGGTCGCCAATAAAATGGGCCACACATTGAACGGCGCCATCGCGAGCGATGACAGCGCGCCGGCGAGGAGTGCAATGCCGGCGCGCTTCCATCCCCACGTCAGGATGATCGCAAGACCGAGGCGACGAAGTTTCCCAGCGATCATCACGAAGACGTCGCTCCGTCGCCCGGCGGATTAGGCTGGTCGCCGGGTTGTGCGGTGTCCGGCGCGGGTTCACGTCGTCGGCTTTCACGCGGCGTTCGCGGCGTCGGGCGTTCCTTGCGAGTGGCGATGCGCAAGCGCTTGACGCGCCGCGGATCGGCATCGAGCACTTCGATTTCGAAATTGCCAGGACCGGAAATGACCTCGCCGCGCACCGGCAGGCGGCCGACATGGGTAACGAGAAAACCGCCCAACGTTTCCACTTCCTCGCCGGCTTCGCCGGTGACGAACTCGTCTCCGATGACGGAACGGACATCGTCGAGGCTCGCGCGCGCATCCGCAATGAAGGAATTGTCCGCTTGCCGGACGATTGACGGCGGCTCGTCGCTGTCGTGCTCGTCGTCGATCTCGCCGACGATCTGCTCGACAATGTCCTCGATCGATACCAGCCCGTCGGTCCCGCCATATTCGTCGACGACCAGCGCCAGATGAATGCGCGAGGCCTGCATCTGCGCAAGCAAGTCGATCGCCCGCATCGAAGGCGGCACAAACAGCAATTTCCTGATGATGTTGGCTTCTGAAAGCGGTAGCGCCAGATCGACCGAACGCAGGTCAAGGCCGGCAGCTGGCGTTTTTTCAGGTGACGTTTTTTTTGTCTTGGCCTTGCTCTTGGGCTTGGCGGCGCGCGCTGTCATGAACGCCAGGAGATCGCGGATGTGGACGATCCCTTCAGGGTCGTCGAGGGTTTCGTTGTAGACCACGAGCCGCGAATGCGCGGCGCTTTCGAACAGTTTCATCAATTCCCCGAGCGGGATGTCGCGCTTGACCGCGACGATATCGGCGCGATGGATCATGACGTCGGCAATCCGCCGTTCATGCAAGGAGAGGATGTTGCGCAGCATGGTGCGCTCGACGGCGGAAAAACCGACGTCGTCGGGCGTCGAGGTATCGAGCACGACTTGCAGGTCGTCGCGGACCGATCCGGGTTTCCAGCCGAACAGGGTGCGGATCGCGCGCGTCAGCCAGTTGTCCGGGGTCGGGCGCAAGACCTCACCTTCCTGCACGACGGCAGGCAGGTTGCGCGTGTTGCGCGGATTGTCATGGGTCGGGTCTGAATCGGACATACTACCCGGTCCGTTCCGCATAGGGATCGGGGATGCCGAGCTGCGACAGGATCTCCCGTTCGAGCGCTTCCATGGTCTCGGCTTCCTGATCTTTTTCGTGATCGTGACCGACCAGGTGCAGGAAGCCGTGAACCGCAAGATGGCTGAGATGATGGTCGAACGGCTTCTGCTCTTCGTCGGCTTCCCGGCGCGTCGTTTCATAGGCAATGGCGATGTCGCCCAGCATCCGCGGCGCATCGTCCGCCTGCCGCTCGCCGCGCGGCTGCAAAGCCGGAAACGACAGCACGTTGGTCGGCTTGTCGATCCCGCGCCAGTTGCGATTCAGCGTCTGGATGCCGGCGTCGTCGGTCAGCATGACCGCGAGCTCGCTATCGCCGACGTCGGCGGCGACAAACTCGGCCGCGGCCGCAATGGCACGATCGATCGTCGCCTCGGCTTCGGGCTCGGCCTGCCAGCAGTCGGCGACGACAAGAATCTCGGTGATCGGTAGGGCAGACGGTGCCATCAGTTCGGAGTTCTGGTTGCGACGGATTCGACCTTGAGCCGTATGTTCGTCACGTCTTGTGGGTTGCCGGCCGTTGCGGCAATCCTTCATAAGCCGCCACGATCCGCGCCACGAGCTCATGGCGGATCACATCTTCGGCCTTGAAATGGACCTGGGCGATTCCCGCCACCCCGTCGAGCAGTTTGACGGCTTCGGCAAGCCCCGAGGTCTGACCGTTCGGCAGGTCGACCTGTGAGGGGTCGCCGGTAATGATCATGCGGCTGTTTTCGCCAAGCCGGGTCAGGAACATCTTCATTTGCATGGAGGTGGTGTTCTGCGCCTCGTCGAGGATGATGACGGCATTGGTCAGCGTGCGGCCGCGCATGAAGGCGAGCGGCGCGATTTCGATTTCGCCGGTCTGCAAGGCGCGCTCGACGATGCGCGAGTCCATCAGGTCGTACAGCGCGTCATAGATCGGCCTTAGGTACGGATCGACCTTCTCGCGCAAATCGCCGGGCAAGAAGCCGAGCCGCTCGCCCGCTTCCACCGCAGGACGCGACAGGATGATGCGGTCGACTTCCTTGCGTTCGAACAGTTGCGCGGCATGAGCGACCGCGAGCCACGTTTTGCCGGTACCTGCCGGGCCGACGCCGAACACCAGTTCATGGTGTTTGAGCGCGCGGATGTAGGCGTCCTGTGCGCCGGTACGCGCCCGCACCGGGCGTTTGCGCAGGTTGATGGTGTCGAACGAGGGTTTGGCCGTTTTGGGGTCGAATTCGAACAGCGACCCCTGCGCGATTACGGCGCGGATCGCACCCTCGACGTCGCCCTGCGCGATATCCTGTCCCTGGCTCGCCTGCGCATAAAGCGTCTCCAGTACGCGCCGTGCGGCATCGCAGCCATCGCGCGAGCCGGCAACCGTGATGTGGTTGCCGCGCGAATCCACCACGACGCCGAGGCGCCGCTCGATCAGTGCGAGATTTTGTCCGTAAGGTCCGACCAGTGCGGAAGCCGCGCGGTTGTCGTCGAAATCGATGACGAATTGAGTCTCGGGCGGAACTTGCATGTCGCGGTCGGGTTTGCGGCTGGGAGCGAGTGAAGGTGAATCCGATGCGCTTTTGGGCAAGGGTTCAGGCTCCCATTCTCGTGTCAGATGAATTGATGACGGGCTGCATGCTGGGGGCGGCAACCGGCAATGGGATCGCGAGTTCGCCGAGCAGGCTGTAGCGCTCGAGGCTTTCGATTCTCGCGGGGAGGACCTGCCCGATGATCGACTCGGGCGCCATCACATGCGCCGGCTGAAGATAGGCGGTTCGGCCGACGATCTGGCCCGGATTGCGGGCCGAGCGCTCGAACAACACATCGACAGTGGTGCCAATCAAGGCCCTGTTGAAGGCCGATTGCTGGCTGTCGATCAATTCCTGAAGCCGCGCCAATCGCTCGTCCATTTCTTCCGCTGACACGATCTCCCGCATTTCCGCCGCCGGCGTGCCTGGCCGCGGCGAATATTTGAACGAATACGCGCCAGCGTAGCCGATTTGTGTGACCAGAGCGAGGGTGGCCAGAAAATCTTCTTCGGTCTCGCCCGGGAAGCCGACGATAAAATCCGATGAGAACGCAATGTCTTGGCGGACAGCGCGAAACCGGTCGATGGCGTGGTGGTAATCTTGAGCGGTATGTTTGCGGTTCATGGCCGCCAATATCCGGTCCGAACCGGATTGCACCGGCAGATGCACAAACGGCATCACCGCGGGGATGTCGCGATGGGCCTCGATCAGCGCCTCATCGATGTCGCGGGGATGGCTCGTCGAATA
>DATHPL010000500.1:0-7569 GCA_035483915.1 Bradyrhizobium sp. | reverse complement strand
TTCTCCGAGGAATTGCAGCAGGAATGGAACTGGAGCGAACGTTACGCGTCGCAGACGGAGATCCTGGAATACGCCAACCATGTCGCCGATCGTTTCAATCTGCGCCGCGACATCTCGCTCAACACCCGTGTCGAGCGGACTGATTTCGATGAGGCGACCAATATCTGGAACGTCGCGATTTCCGACGGCCGGTTGGTGCAGGCGAAATTTGTTGTGCTGGCGACCGGCTGTCTCTCCAATGCCAGGGTGCCGGACATCAAGGGCCTGTCAGACTTCAAAGGCCAAGTGTACCACACGGGACAGTGGCCTCACGAACGGGTGGATTTCGCTGACAAGCGCGTCGGTGTGATCGGCACGGGTTCCTCGGCAATTCAATCGGTCCCGATGATCGCAGGCGAGGCGCGCCATCTCTTTGTGTTCCAGCGTACGCCGAATTTTTCGATTCCGGCTCACAATGCGGCGTTGACCGATGAGGCGCGCGAGGCCTTTCGCAAGAATTATCCGGAAATCAGACGCTTTGCGCGCGAGGATACGCGCAACGGCATCTACACCGAGCTTCCTGATCGTGGCGCGTTCGACGACGGCGAGAATGCGAGGCGGGCGCGATATGAAGATCGGTGGATCAAGGGCGGACTGCCTTTCCTGCTCACCTACAATAATCTCGTTCTCGACAAGGCCGCCAACGATACGGCGGCCGATTTTGTCCGCGGCAAGATCGCCGAAATCGTCAGGGATCCCGCGACCGCAAAACGCCTGCAACCGGAAAACTATCCGTTCGGCTCGAAACGCCTTTGCGTCGACACCGACTACTACGCCGCCTTCAACCGGCCGAATGTGACACTGGTCGATATCCGCCCCAATGGTATCGAGGAAATCCTCGCCAGCGCCGTGCGCGCGGGTGGCCAGGACTATGAAATCGATGCGCTGGTGCTCGCGACCGGCTTCGATGCGATGACGGGATCGGTGGCTAAAATCGATATCTACGGGCGTGGCCGGAACACGTTGAACCAGAAGTGGGCCGCCGGCCCGAAAACCTATCTCGGCCTGATGAGCGAAGGTTTCCCCAATCTCTTTCTCATCACCGGTCCCGGCAGCCCGTCGGTTCTCTCCAACATGATCGTCTCGATCGAGCAACATGTGGACTGGATCTCCGATTGTCTCGCTTTCATGCGCGATCGTGGCCACGCAAGGATCGAAGCCACGACTGAAGCGGAAGAGAAATGGGTCGCGCATGTCAATGAGGTCGCCAATATGACGCTCTACCCGCAGGCCAACTCCTGGTACATGGGGGCCAACATTCCGGGCAAGCCGCGCATTTTTATGCCCTACATCGGCGGCGTCGGCGCTTATCGTCAGATCTGCGATGAGGTCGCAGCCAAGGGCTATCGGGGGTTTGCGATGACGGCAGGCGAGGCCGAGCCGATTGCGGCGACCTCCTGAGCATCACTCCACCTGAATGCCGGTTTCCTCGATCACTCTCTTCCAGTCGCGGGCCTGCTCGTCGAGGGCGGCGGCGAACTCTTCCGGCGTCCCGATCCTCGCATCGACACCGATGCCATCGAGGCTGGCTCGGACTTCCGCCGACTGAATCGCCTCGTTGACGGCGTCGTTGAGCTGCATGACGATCCTCTCAGGCGTTCCGGCCGGCGCCAGCAGGCCGAACAGGACCTCCTGCGGAAAACCCGATATACCCACTTCACGCATGGTGGGGGTTTGCGGCAGCTCCGGCCATCGTGCCTCGCTGGTGACCGCAAGCGCTTTCAATTTGCCGTCCTTGAACTGCGGCAGGAGATTGGACTTGTTGTTGACGACCATTTCGATGTGACCGCCCAGCGCATCCGTCACGGCAGGCGCGCCGCCTTTGTATGGCACGAACAGGATATCGGTGCCGGTCTTCAGCTTGAAATATTCGCCGGCAAATTGCGTGTAGATTCCGGGCGAGGCGCCGTACTTCAGTTGCCCCGGATGATCCTTGGCGTAGGCGACAAATTCCTTGAAGTCTTTCGTTGGCAGCCGCGGCGAGATCGCAATGGCGAGAGAATCGACGCAAACCACCGCGATAGGCGCGAAGGATTTGACCGGATCGAAACCGAGGTCAGTGAAGATCGCTCCGATCGCATTGACGTTGGTCCCGCCGAGCAACAAGGTGTAGCCGTCCGGCGTCGCGGTCGCGACCAGCTTGGCGCCGATCCGGCCTCCGGCGCCAGGATGGTTTTCGACCACCACGCCTTTGCCGAACTTGGTTGCCAGCGACTGCGCGATCAGCCGCGCCGCCACGTCGGTAGGCCCGCCGGCGGGAAAGGGAACGACGATCTTGATCGTCCGTTCCGGATATTCCCCGGCAAAGCCTGGTCCCCAGGGCAGGCCGATCAGCAGCAGAACAAGCAGGCCGAGCCCGTATCCGGGCCGCGGCGGGCCACGACCTTGCATTCTCAACCCTCCCGGCTTCCGGCCGATGTTGTCTCACCCGCGCGCGGCGCGGTCTTTTTCGTTCTGCGCCTTGATCTGCTCTTTCGCATTCTGCCAGTCGGAGTCGGTCCAGTCGCGCAGCTGATAGAAATTGCCGCCCATCGCCAGCGCCTGGCCACCATCCATCGCGATGGTCTCGCCATTGATCCAGTCGCAGCCGCCTGAAATCAGGAACACTGCGAGATTTTGCAGCTCTTCCATGGTTCCGACCCGGCCCATCGGATTTGCAGCGCGAGTGCGGGCACCTGCCTCATCGCCCGGCTTGATGCGTTTGCTCATGCCTTCGGTCGGAATTTCGCCCGGCGCAATCGTATTAAGCCGGATGCCGTAGTGGCCCCATTCGGCGGCCAGCGACATCGTCATGGCATGGATCGCCGATTTGCTCATGGCCGAGGGCACCACGTAGGGACTGCCGTTGCGGACCCAGGTCACGGTAATCGACACCACATTGCCGGGCAGTTTGTTGGCGATCCAGCGCCGCCCGACGGCATGGGTAACATAGAAAGTGCCGTGCATGACGATATTGGCGACCGCGTCGAAACCGCGCGGCGAAAGATCTTCGGTGCGCGCGATGAAATTGCCGGCCGCGTTGTTGATGAGGTCGGTCAGCGGGCTGTCCAGGAAGATCGCGTCCACCATTTCATCGACGGCCTGCGCGTTGCGGATATCGACGCCATGACTGGTCACGCGGCCGCCATAGAGGTCCATCAATTCGGTTGCGGTTTCGTCGCAAACGATCTTCCGGCGCCCACAGATGTGGACCTCGGCACCGAGTTCAAGGAAGCGGGCGGCCATCGACTTGCCGAGCCCGGTGCCGCCTCCCGTGACAAGAATTCGCCGGCCTGAGAGAAGCTGTTCGCTGAACATGACAGGGTCCCCGATCGTATTTGTCGGTCGTCAACGACTAAAACCGGACGAGGCTTTGGTGTAAAGCGCTTATCGCGGGGTGCGGAGAGGGGGCCGTTCGGCAAAACGCCGGATGGACTGGCTCTGGCAGCATGGGCGGGGCGGTCCGGCTGTTTCTTGCTCCTTTCTTGCTCTTGCGCTGCGCCGCAAAAATTGCGACTCAAGGAATGCCGGCAGCTCTGGAGCATTTTAGCGATGGCCCCCCAGACCATGCTTTCTGAAAACGGACTGGAATCTGACCGCGGCGAGGAAAGCGCCGCGCTCGAAGAAGATTTGCGGCTGCGGAACGACATCCGTCTGCTTGGCCGCATCCTGGGCGACACCGTCCGCGACCAGGAAGGCGCCGACGTCTTCGATCTGGTCGAGCGCATCCGCCAGACCTCGATCCGGTTTCATCGCGGCGACGACAAGGCGGCGAGGGGCGAGCTTGAGCTCATTCTCGACAGCATGTCGATCAGCCAGACGCTGCGCATCGTGCGTGCCTTCAGCTATTTCTCGCACCTCGCCAATATCGCCGAAGACCAGAACAATATTCGGCGGATGCGCTTGAGTTCCAAGGCGGGCGTAGCGCCGCGTTCGGGAACGTTGGCTCAGACCTTGCTCCATGCACGCAGTGCCGGTCTCAATGCAGCGACGCTGCGAAAATTCTTTGCCTCCGCGCTGGTCAGTCCGGTACTGACCGCGCATCCGACGGAAGTCCGCCGCAAGAGCACGATCGACCGCGAAATGGAGATTGCAGCGGTTCTGGACCAGCGCGAGCGACTGCAATTGACGCCGGAGGAACTGGCCGCGAGTGACGAGCAATTGCGTCGCGCGGTCCTGACGTTATGGCAAACCAATCTGTTGCGCCGCACCCGGCTCACCGTGCTCGACGAAGTCGCCAACGGCCTGTCTTTCTATGACTACACCTTCCTGCATGAGGTTCCCCGGCTGCATTGCCGGCTTGAAGATCGCCTGAACGAAGGCGAGGGGGGCACCCAGGGAGAGCTCGCATCCTTCCTGAAGATGGGAAGCTGGATCGGCGGCGACCGTGACGGCAATCCGTTCGTGACCGCCGACGTCATGCGCGGCACGCTGAAGATGCAGTCGGGCCGGGTCATACGTTTTTACCTCGACGAATTGCATGTGCTTGGCTCCGAGCTTTCGCTCGCGGCACACCTAGCCGATGTCTCGAAGGACCTGCGCGCGTTAGCCGAGCGCTCGCCCGACAAGTCGCCACATCGTAGCGGCGAGCCCTATCGCCTCGCGGTATCGGGCATCTTTGCCCGGCTCACAGCCACCGCCGTGCGGCTTGAGGTCGAGACCACGCGGGCGGCGGTCGGCGCGGCCACGCCTTATGCCAATGTCGCGGAGTTCAAGGCCGATCTCGATATCCTTTATCGCTCGCTGATTACGAATAATTCGCGTGTGATTGCGCGCGGGCGGCTGCGCCACCTGCGGCGCGCCGTGGATTGTTTCGGTTTTCATCTCGCAAGCCTCGATATCCGGCAGAATTCGGCCGTTCATGAGCGCACGATCGCCGAATTGATCGATGCCGCGATGCCCGGCAAATCCTATCTGGCGCTGAACGAGGAGGCGCGTATCGCGCTTCTGACCGACGAACTGCACAATACCCGGCCGCTGACCTCGTCCTTCGTCAAATATAGCGAGGAGACGATGGGCGAGCTTGCGGTGTTCCGCGCCGCCGCCGAGGCCCACGCCAAGTTCGGAGTGGAGGCTATCCCACAGTGCATCATCTCGATGTGCCAGGGAATCTCCGACATGCTGGAGGTCGCGGTGTTGCTGAAGGAGGTCGGCCTTGTCGATCCCTCAGGCCGCAGTGCTATCAATATCGTGCCGTTGTTCGAGACGATTGGAGACTTGCAGGCCTCCAGCCGCATCATGGACCGGATCCTGTCGATGCACGACTACCGCAAGCTCGTGGACAGTCGCGGCTCGGTGCAGGAGGTGATGCTCGGCTACTCCGACAGCAACAAGGACGGCGGCTTCGTTACGTCCGGCTGGGAACTCTACAAGGCCGAGATCGGCCTGGTCGAAGTGTTCGAGCGGCACCATGTGCGGCTGCGTCTTTTCCACGGCCGCGGTGGCTCGGTCGGGCGGGGCGGCGGCCCAAGCTATGATGCGATCATCGCGCAGCCGGGTGGGGCGGTGAACGGCCAGATCCGGATCACCGAGCAGGGCGAGATCATTTCCAGCAAATACGCCAATTCGGAAGTCGGTCTCGACAATCTCGAAGTTCTCGCGGCGGCGACGCTGGAGGCGAGCCTGTTGCATCCGAGGCAAAGCGCCCCGCGCGCGGAGTACCTGGAGGCGATGGAGAAGTTGTCGGCCTATGCCTTCAAGGCCTATCGCGGGCTGGTCTATGAAACCGAAGGGTTCGCCGATTACTTCTGGGCCTCTACGGTGATTACCGAGATCGCGACCTTGAATATCGGCAGCCGGCCGGCCTCGCGCAAAAAGACCCGCGAGATCGAGGACCTACGTGCCATTCCCTGGGTATTCAGCTGGGCGCAATGCCGGCTGATGCTGCCGGGTTGGTACGGGTTTGGCAGCGCCGTGGAAACCTGGCTCAAGGAAAACCCCGATACCGGCATGGCCTTCCTGAAAGAGCTCTATCAGGAGTGGCCATTCTTCCGCACGCTGTTGTCGAACATGGACATGGTGTTGGCCAAGAGCTCGATTGCGATCGCCTCACGCTATGCGGAGCTTGTACCCGACGTCGCACTGCGCGAAAACATCTTCGAGCGTATCCGGCGCGAATGGCAATGCTCGATCGATCGGCTGCTGGAGATCACGGGGCAGACGCGGCTGTTGGAAAGCAACCCGCTGCTCGAGCGCTCGATCCGCAATCGCTTTCCCTATCTCGATCCGCTGAACCACGTGCAGGTGGAGCTGTTGAAGGAGAACCGGGCGCAAAACACCGATGAGCAGGTGCTGCGCGGCATCCAGATCACAATCAACGGCATTTCCGCCGGCTTGCGTAACAGCGGTTAGAGTCCTACCTCTTCGTCATTGCCGGGCTTGACCCGGCAATCCATCTACTACTCTTGCGAAGAGGATGGATGCCCGGATCAAGTCCGGGCATGACGATCGCAGCATCGAGGCGCCTTTAGCAATTATGCGCGCCCTGGGTCTCGACATAGACCGCGTACAGCGATTGGCTGGCGGTCATGAACAGGCGGTTTCGCTTTTTGCCGCCGAAGCAGACATTGGCGCAGGTCTCGGGCAGACGAATCTGACCGATCCTTTGACCATCCGGCGCAAAAATCTGGACGCCATCATAGCCGTCGCCGACCCATCCCGCACCGACCCAGACGTTGCCCTCGGTATCGACCCGCATGCCGTCCGGGAAACCTGATTTGCCGTCCAGCGTCATGTCGATCAGCGTGCGCGGGTTCGACAGCTTGTCGCCGTTGAGATCGTATTGCCACACGATGTTCTTGGCCTGCGGATAGTGGGTGATGCCGGTGTCGCAGACATAGACCTTCTTGTAGTCGTGGCTGAAGGCGATGCCATTCGGCTTGAAGGGGTCTTCGGCGACTTTGGTCACCTGGCCGGTCTTGCCGTCGAGCCGGTAGACCGCCTCTTTCTGATAGGGCTGGACCGAGCCGGTATTGGCCTTCTGGCCCTCGTAGATACTGATCGCTCCGTAACCGGGATCGGTGAACCAGATCGAGCCGTCATTGGGATGCACGACGACATCGTTCGGACCGTTGAGCTGTTTGCCGTTGGCTTGTTCGGCCAGCACCGTGAGCGACCCGTTATGTTCATAGCGAACCAGCCGCGTCCGTTCGCAGGCGATCTGCCGCCCCTGGAAATCGAAGGTGTTGCCATTGGCTTCGTTGGAAGGCTTGTGGAATTGCTCGGAGATGTGGCCGTCATTCTCGAGATAGAGCAACTGGCGGTTATTCGGAATATCGCTCCAGACGAGATATTGGCCTTGCGCATTCCAGGCTGGCCCCTCCGCCCACAGACAGCCGGTATAGAGCCGCTTGATCGCGGTGTTGCCGACCTTGGCCTTGAAGCGCTTGGGATCGATCACGACGATATCCGGATCCGGATAGCGCTGGGGTTCGGCGTTGGCGCTGAAGTCACGTGTCGACGGGGACTGTGGTTTGTTTGTCATGTTTCTTTTCAAGCCTTGTTAACAGGAAATCGTCCGTCGACATTTCAACGCAAACGTGCCGAAGCCGC
>DATHPL010000499.1:0-2415 GCA_035483915.1 Bradyrhizobium sp. | reverse complement strand
ATGGTGCGAGCTTTGGCCGAGGGCGAAGCGGCTTTCTTGCTGGCGATGACGGAAGTTTCCGCGGGCTGGCTCTTCGACCACGTGGCAAAGCCCTCTTCGTCGGGCAGCGTTTCACGGGACGACCATATCGCGCCCTTGCGTAACGCGCCGAGAGCTGTTTCCGCACCAGCTTCGGTTTCGCAAACGACGCCGGCAAAATTGCCGTCACGCACGATCGCAATCAAGCCCTCGACCTTGCGCGCGCGATCTTCGTTCAGTTCGACTAGGGTTGCGTGCAGGAGATCGGCGCGAAGCACGCGGCCGTGCAGCAGGCCGGGCAGCACCAGGTCATGAATGAAGCGCGGCCGGCCGAAAATCTTGTCGGGGATATCGAGCCGTTGCACGGAATGGCCGGCGATCGCGCGCTCCGCCATCGATTTCGGAGGCGTGGCTGCCGTCGCGTTGCGGTCGAGCGAGACGTCGTCGGCGAGTTCCCAGTAGCTCGTCGAGACGTTGCCGGGACCGGCAATGGTGCCGTCGCTGATCGTGAGCACGTCGGGCGCAACGCCTAAGCGTTCGGCGGCCGCATCGAGAAACAGCTTCCGGATTTCGGCGCAGGCGAAGCGGATCGCGCGGCCGGAGTGCTGCACCGAAAGACTTCCCGAGGTCACGCCTTCATTGGGACTGCCGGCGGTTGACGCACGCACCATCCGCACGCGGGCGAACTCGACGTCGAGTTCGTCGGCGGCGATTTGCGCCAGCGCCGTGACGATGCCCTGGCCGATCTCGACCTTGCCGGGCGAAACGATCACCTGTCCGTTGGAATCGAAGTTGATCCACGACGATAGTTTGGGATTGGCCGCGAGACTCGGCGGCATTGGCGGAGAGGCGGGTTTGGCGGTCATGACGCGCGCATCTCGGCTGCGGCGCGTAGTATCGCGCGCACCATCCGGTTATGCGAACCGCAGCGGCACAGGTTGCGGTCGAGCGCGGCCTTGACCTCCGCGCTGGTCGGATTCGAATTTCGCTTCAACAATGCCGCGGCGCTCATCAGAATTCCGGACAGGCAATAGCCGCATTGCAACGCCTGTTCGGCGATGAAGGCGCGCTGAAGCGCATGCGGATTTTGCTCGCTGCCGAGGCCTTCGATGGTGGTGATGTCCTTATTCGCAATCGACCACAGCGGCGTGTCGCAGGAATTGATGGCATGATCGTTGACGATCACCGTGCAGGCGCCGCATTCGCCGGCGCCGCAGCCGAAGTGCGAGCCGGTCAGGCCAAGCGGGCCGCGCAGCGCTGACAGCAACGGCGTATCGGGATCGGCGTCGATTTCGGTCTCGGCGCCATTCAGGCGGAAATGAATCTTGGGCATCGAAAGCGGCAAATCCTGAATTTACGGCCGGTCGGGAAATCGCTTGACGACTTCGGCCCACTTCGTGATGTCACTGCGCAGGAATTTGTCGAAGGCGTCCGGCGTCATCGACATTGGCACCGCGCCCTGATCCGCCCACAGCTTGACGATCTCCGGCTGCTGGATCGCTTTGTTCACGGCGGCGTTGAGTTTGTCGACGATGGCTTGCGGCGTTCCCTTCGGCACCATCAGGCCGAGCCAGATCGTGGCTTCATATCCGCTGACGCCGGCCTCGTCCGCGGTCGGCACGTCAGGCAAGGCGCTCGATCGCACCTTACCGGTGGTCGCGAGCGCGCGAACCTGGCCCTGCGCGACGTTCGGCGCCATGGTGGTAACGGAATCGATCATCATCTGCACCTGTCCGCCGATGACGCCGCTGCGCGCTTCGCCGCTATTGCGATAGGGCACGTGAACCACATCGATGCCGGCCACCGTTTTGAACAGCTCGCCCGCCATGTGGTAGGGCGTGCCTTGACCTGAGGATGCGTAATTCAGTTTGCCTGGCTGCGATTTCGCCAGCGCGATGAATTCCTTTAGCGAGTTCGCCGGCACGGACGGGTGCACGACGATCACGAGGTCGGCGACGTTGAGCGGCGCAATCGGCACGAGGTCGCGCATCAGGTCATATTTGCGCTGTGGCACCAGCGATTCATTCGCGGTCTGGGCGTTCGACATCAAGAGCAGCGTGTAGCCGTCGGGTGTGGATTTGGCGGCTTCCTGCGTGCCGATCACGGAGCCCGCGCCGGGACGGTTCTCGATCACGAAAGGTTGCTTGAGATTTTCGGCAAGCGCGTTGCCAAGCACGCGGGCGGCGACGTCGGCAGGTCCCCCGGCGCCAAAGGGAACGATGATCCGCACCGCGTGATCGGGATAGTCCGCGGCGCGGCTTGGCGCGACGAGAAGAGCCTGTAGGCTAAGGAAAATAACCGCCAGCCCTCGCACGAACGCGATCCCTTTCAGGCCTGTCATCTCTTTGTCAGCGGACCTCAAACGCTTAACTCCCGCCCTTCTCGTTTACGTCCTCT
>DATHPL010000498.1:0-19439 GCA_035483915.1 Bradyrhizobium sp. | reverse complement strand
ACGGCGACGCACGAATTCGTGGTGCCGAGATCGATCCCAATGACCTTTCCCATGGTCCTCATATCCTTCTTTTTGCGGCAGGTCGGCTGGGCCCTGACGGCGCCCTGATCCGGACCCCCAACGATCAAATACTCGCGATATTGCGACGGTGAGCCTCATATAGGAGGGGGGGCATGGCCCGCAAGGAGGCTGACGCAACCTTCGTCCGCCAAGCCCCTTAACTTTTAAAGATAGTTTCGACGTGAGACGGTGGGCTGGGCCGTTTCCGACAAGCCCGCGGCACCCAGCCATAGACCCACGCCGCCGCTGTCGCCAGAGCGACAAACCCGCTAAAAGCGGTCGAATCGATGCGGACGGCGCCTTAAGCCTTTCGATCATCGAACGGCCCCAATACAAGTCGAGTGGATTGCCGATGAAACACCCCCGCCTGTTTCCCCCCCTGGCTTTCTTGGCTTTCCTCGTCATGGCCCCCCTTCTGGCGGCCGTGGACAGCGCCCGTGCCGCCGACCCGGTTTTCCCGCCGGGGGCCCGGGTCGGGATGACCCCGCTGGTCGGGCTCGTCCCCTCCAAGGCCTTTACAGGCTTCGAGACGGAGGACCGCAGCGTCAAGGTGCTGATCGCGGAGCTTCCGGCCGCCGCCTACGGCGAGGTCATGAATACCTTCAAGACCAATCCGGCGATCGCCGCCGGCGTCAAGCCCGAGAGCCTCGAGACATCAGCCGGAACGGCCTATTACACCGCCGAGACCGCCAAAAATGCGTCGGGCGTGTTTCGCCACTATTCGATGATCCTCTCGGGCGGCGCCTTCTCGGGCTATGTCGACGTCCAGGTGCCGGAGAACGCCACCAGGATCTACAGCGACGATGCGGTCCGGCAGATGCTGGCATCCGCGGTGATCCGCAAGGAAGTTCCGATCGACGAACAGCTCGCGCTGATGCCGTTCAAGGTCGACAGTCTCGGTGACTTCAAGAACGTTCGTGCCCTCGGGGCAACTGGCGCCCTCCTGCTCGCCGATGGCGATGAGACCGCCGGCTTCGAGCTCGCGCCCTTCATGGTGATCGGCCTGATGCCGTCGACGCCCACACAACCTGACGATCGCGCCCGTTTCGCCGAACAGGCCGCGCGCGCCATTCCCGGGATGCACTCCGGGCGGATCACGATGTCGGAGCCGGTCCGTATCGACGGCATGGCCGGGTACGAGACGCGGATCGATGCCACCAGCGGACGGGATGACACGCCGGTCACGCTGGTGCAGTGGCTGCGCTTTGGTGGCCAGGGTTCCCTTCGGATCATCGGCAGCGCGCCGCGCGACCAATGGGAGAAGGCCTTTCCGCGTTTCCGCGCGGTCCGCGACGGGATTGAACCGCGCTAGCCGGGATCGAACCGCGCTAGACGTCCCACGATACAGGCAGATACGCCGCTTCTTTGACCTTCCGCCGGCAGTAGTCTGATTCTAACATTCGCATGCATTCGCGGCGGGCGGTTGCTAGTGGAGTTCAGGATTTGACATTCGCTTTCCGAGCTTGCGGCTGGGCGGGTAGCGAATGTCACATCCGCTCCACTGGCCTGATTTGCTAACTTCGTTTCGGCAAAAGGGGAGATGGGCATGATGGACCGAAGAAAGACACTCACAGCGTTGGGAAGCCTGGCCTTGACCGCGGCCGCCTCGCGACCGGTTTGGGCGGCGCCCTCGATCAAGATCGATGATGCTTCGGCGCTGCTCGTCATCGATGTCCAGAATTGCTTCCTGCCGGGCGGCAGCCTCGCCGTGAAAGACGGCGATCAGGTCGTGCCGGTCATCAACCGGCTGGCCAAGGGATTCACCAATGTCGTGATGACGCAGGACTGGCACACGGCTGGCCATGTCTCTTTTGCTTCCAGCCATGCCGGCAAGAAGCCGTTCGAGACCGTCGACCTGCCTTACGGCAAGCAGGTGCTGTGGCCGGATCACTGCGTTCAGGGCACCGACGGCGCCTCGCTGTCGAAAGACCTTTCGATCCCGCAAGCCGAACTCGTGATCCGAAAAGGCTACCACAAGGACGTCGACAGCTATTCGGCCTTCACCGAGGCCGACGGCAAGACGACGACGGGGCTTGCCGCCTACCTCAAGGCGCGCAAGCTGCAACGGCTTTTCATCGCTGGACTTGCCACCGACTTCTGCGTGGCGTGGACGGCGATGGATGCGCGCAAAGCCGGCTTTGAGGCTTTCGTGATCGAGGATGCCTGCCGCGGCATCGACACCCAGGGCTCGCTCGCCAAGGCATGGGCGGACATGGTCAAGGCCGGCGTGAAGCGAATCCAGTCCAGCGATATCGCGGTAAGCTGAATTTCAACCGCAACGGAAGTGGGCTCCCTCGCCCCGTGCTTACGGGGCCGAGACGAGCGAAGCTCGCTCTGAGAGGGTTGGGGTGAGGGGCATCTTCGTCAGATGAATTGGCGGCGGCTCCCCCTCACCCGGATCGCGCTTGCGCGATCCGACCTCTCCCCGCAAGCGGGGCGAGGTGAACCGGAGGCATAGGCCGATTAATTCGAAATCACTGGTTCTGTTCGGCCGGGGCCGCTTTCGCGCCGCCCTTGGAAACGCCGACCAGCGCCGGGCGCAGCACCCGTTCCCCAATCGTGTAGCCGGCCTGAACGACCTGCACCACCGTGCCCGCAGGCACGGACGGATCGGGAACCTCGTACATCGCCTGCTGGAAGTTCGGATTGAACTTCTCTCCTTGCGGATCGAATTTCTTGACGCCGTTTTTCTCCAGCGCACTGAGCAGCGACCGCTCGGTCAGTTCGACGCCCTCGATCAACGCCTTCAACAGGGGATCGGCGGATTCCCGGGTCTCGGCCGGCACCGCATCGATGGTGCGCTGAAGACTGTCGGCGATGTCGAGCACGTCGCGGGCGAAGCCGGTAATTCCGTAGATCTTGGAGTCGGCCACCTCACGCCGGGTGCGCTGACGGAGATTCTCCATTTCGGCGAGCGTCCGCAGCATCTTATCGCGCAGGTCCGCGGCTTCCTTGGCAAGCGCCTCCACCGATCCCGGTTCGGGATCGTCGGGCATGATGTAGGGCTTGGAAACCACGGGCTCGGGTCCCTGCTCGGGATTGGCCGAATTGTCGTTCTGCCCGTTGGGATCGGTCATGCGACTACCTTCTTGAAAATCGTCTTTTGGATAAGTTCAACTAGCTGGATTGCTGGGCCGGATATCGTGCTTTAGCTGCCGAAAATCAAGCGCTGATCACCCGCCCAGCATACGGCTGACGATCCGGGCGGCATAATCCACCGTCGGGATCACGCGCGCATAATTGAGCCGGGTCGGCCCGATCACCCCGAGGACACCGACGATCTTGCCCGCGCCATCCCGGTAGGGCGCGATGATGGTGGAAGAGCCGGACAGCGAAAACAGCTTGTTCTCCGATCCGATGAAAATCCTCACCCCCTCGGCGCTCTCGGCCCGGCCCAGCAGATCGATCACGCCGCGTTTGGTCTCGAGATCGTCGAACAGCAGGCGAACGCGCTCGAGATCTTCGAGCGCATGGAGGTCTTCGAGCAGATTGGCGTGACCGCGCACGATCAGCTGCCGATCCTCGCTTTCGCCGCCGGACCAGCTTGCCAAGCCGGCCGCGATTACCTTCTGGGTCAGCTGATCGAGCTCGGCGCGGCCCTGCGCCAGCGCGGTTTCAAGCTCGAGGCGGGCTTCCGCCAACGTTCGCCCTCTGATCCGCGCATTGAGGAAATTGGTCGCTTCGATCAGCGCGGAAGAAGGAACGCCGGGCGGCAAGGCCAGCACGCGATTTTCGACCTGGCCGTCTTCACCGACCAGCACCACCAGCGCGCGCTCCGGCTCCAGCCGGACGAACTCGATGTGCTTGAGGCGCGAATTGGATTTGCCGGTCAACACCACAGAAGCGGCGCGCGTGAGACCGGAAAGCCGGGTCAGCGCCTCGCCAAGCGCAGCTTCGACCGATTGCGCCTTGCCCACGGAAGCAAGCTGGGTCTGGATCGATTGCCGTTCGGCTTCGGTAAGATCGCCGACCTGCATCAGGGCATCGACAAAGAACCGCAGGCCGATTTCCGTCGGCAGCCGTCCGGCCGAAGTATGCGGCGCATAGATCAACCCGAGCGCTTCGAGATCGGCCATCACGTTGCGGACCGAGGCCGGCGACAGTGGAACCGCGATCAGGCGCGAGATGTTGCGCGAGCCGACCGGTTCGCCGGTGGCCAGATAGCTCTCGACGATCTGGCGGAAGATATCCCGCGAACGCTCGTTAAGCTGGGCAAGCCCGGCATGCGATGCGATCAGGCCAATCGGTTCGTGGTGAGCCAAAAATCAAACTCCCGACGTTTTGAGTTCCGATTTTGTCCTCATGGGAAGCCAGTGACAAGCACGCAATGATTACCAAACAAAGGCCAAAGCCCTTGCCGCTGCCTTCTCCCCCTCCTACAAGCACGCCAAACGCATCTCAAACGCATCTATTGGTTAATTTTGGAGGTTTTCATGCGGCCAAGCCGCCGTGCGCCGGATGAACTGCGCGCCGTGTCGCTGGAACGCGGCGTGGTCAAATATGCCGAAGGGTCATGTCTCGTGAAGTTCGGCGACACCCATGTTCTGGTGACGGCGACGCTGGAAGAGCGTCTGCCTCCCTGGCTCAAGGGTCAGGGCCGCGGCTGGGTCACGGCCGAATACGGCATGCTGCCACGGGCGACGCTGGAACGCACCCGGCGGGAGGCCTCCAGCGGCAAGCAAAACGGCCGCACCGTCGAAATCCAGCGACTGATCGGCCGCTCGCTGCGCGCAACGCTCGACCTCGAAGCGCTCGGCGAACGTCAGATCACGGTGGATTGCGACGTCCTGCAAGCCGATGGCGGTACGCGGACGGCTTCAATCACCGGCGCCTGGGTCGCGCTCGCCGACTGCATTAGCTGGATGAAAGCGCGCAACATGATCAAGACCAATGTGCTGCGCGACAACGTCGCCGCCATTTCCTGCGGCATCTACAATGGTACTCCGGTGCTTGACCTCGATTACGCCGAGGATTCGAACGCCGAGACCGACGCCAATTTCGTCATGACCGGCGACGGGCGCATCATCGAGGTGCAGGGCACGGCCGAGAAGACACCGTTCTCGCAAGAGGAATTCCTGGCGCTGATGGCGCTGGCGCAGAAGGGCGTGTCCAAGCTTGTGGACTTGCAAAAGATGGCGGTGGCGTAGGATTTAGGACATGCCCCGTCGAATCAGCGGCCAGCTCGTGATCGCGACCCACAATCCCGGCAAATTGGCCGAGATGCGCGAATTACTGTCGCCGTACGGCGTGACCGCGATCTCCGCCAGCGAGCTCGGCCTCGGCGAGCCGGAAGAAACCGGCGACACGTTCGCGGCAAACGCGAAGCTCAAGGCGATGGCTGCCGCAACCGCCGCGAAGCTTCCGGCTTTCGCCGACGATTCCGGTCTTGTCGTCGAGGCGCTGGACGGTGCGCCCGGAATTTATTCGGCGCGCTGGGCCGGACCGTCCAAGGATTTCAATGCCGCGATGACCCGGATCGAGCGGCTGCTCGAAGAGCGCGGCGCCAACGAACCGGCCCAACGAAAAGCCCATTTCGTCTCGGCACTATGCGTGGCCTGGCCCGACGGCCATATCGAAGAAGTCGAGGCGCGCGTGGATGGCACGCTGGTCTGGCCACCGCGCGGCTCGGCCGGCTTCGGTTACGACCCGATGTTCCTGCCCGACGGCTTTGAGCGCACCTTCGGCGAGATGAGCTCCATCGAAAAGCACGGCCTGCCGCCACTCGGCAAAGGCCTGTCGCACCGGGCGCGCGCCTTCGTCAAACTGGCGGAGCGCTGTCTTGGCTAATGCAGCCAACCAACAAGAGGCTTTCGGCGTTTACGTGCACTGGCCGTTTTGCCTGTCGAAATGCCCCTACTGCGATTTCAACAGCCACGTCCGGCATGCCGCGATCGACGAGGATCGTTTTGCGCGAGCGTTTGCGCGCGAGATCGAAACCACGGCGACGCGCGCACCGAACCGCGAAGTCACCTCGATTTTTCTGGGCGGCGGCACGCCCTCGTTGATGCGGCCGCAGACCGTGGCTGCGATCCTGGATGCGATCGGGAAACACTGGCGCGTCGCTTCCGATGTCGAAGTGACGCTGGAAGCCAATCCCACCAGCGTGGAAGCGACGCGTTTCGCTGGCTATCGCGCCGCCGGCGTCAACCGCGTGTCGCTCGGCGTACAGGCGCTGGACGATGCGTCGTTGAAGATGCTCGGGCGTTTGCATAGCGCGCGCGAGGCGCTGGACGCGGTCGCAATCGCGCGCCGGTCGTTCGAGCGCTATTCCTTCGACTTGATCTACGCCCGTCCCGATCAGACTGCGGACGCCTGGACCAGCGAATTGAAGCTTGCGATCGCCGAAGCGGCCGAGCATCTCTCGCTCTACCAGTTGACGATCGAGGAAGGCACGCCGTTTTTCGGTTTGCATGCGGCAGGCAAGCTCAAGACGCCGGACGAGACGCTGGCGCGCACGCTCTACGACGTGACGCAAGACGTCTGCGGCCAATATGGCCTCAACGCCTATGAAATCTCCAACCACGCCCGTGGCGGCGCCGAATGCCGGCACAATCTCGTCTATTGGCGCGGCCAGGAATATGCCGGGATCGGCCCCGGCGCCCATGGACGTCTCGATGTCGATGGCGTCAGGCATGCGATCTCGACCGAGAAACGTCCGGAAGCGTGGCTGATGCGAGTCGAAGCTAACGGCCATGGCGTGGTGGTCGATGATCTCCTCAACAGCGAGGAGCGTGCCGACGAATTTCTCTTGATGGGGCTGCGGCTCACGGAGGGCATCGATCCCGGCCGCTATCTGGCTTTGTCAGGCCGGCCGCTCGATCCGCGCCGGATCGCGCTGTTGCGTGAAGAGGGCGCGATTGTCGTCGATGCCGACGGCCGGCTGCGGGTGACGCAAGCGGGCTTTCCGGTACTGGATGCGGTGGTGGCGGATCTGGCGGCGTAACTTTGTCGTCCCTGCTAAGCGGGTAAAACGAGCGCGAGCCGGGACGACAGAAGAGGTTATGCCCCAAAACTTCTGGGCGAGCCGGCGACCGGCGTCGGGCCGCCCGTGGCAACCCGCATCACGGCGAGGCCGCGCTCATTAATGCCTTCGGGGCGGAATCGAAACAGGCCGTCGATGCCGGAAAAGCCGGACGAATTGAGCAGCACTTCGGTCGTAAAGCGCTTGCCGCCCTGGCTGCGCGACAACGCGGCGACGAGTGCCACCGCATCATAAGCGAGCGTCGCGGTCCGCACGGGTTCGGCACCGTACTTGTTCTTGTAGCGGGTCGAGAAACTGCGGAAACCTGCCGGATCCGGCGCCGCGTACAGGCCGCCCTGCAACGTCGGGCTTGCGAACACCCGCGGATTGTCCCAAAGGCCCGTGCCGAGCAACTGCACGTTTTTCAGATTGGCGCCCGCCGCCGACAATGCATCCGCTGCCGCCACCACTGCGTCGCCATCGTCTGCCAGAAGCAGCGTGTCGATGGAACTCAGCTGCCCCGCCACGTTGCGTGCTGCTGCGGCGCGATCGGCGCCGTATTTCTCGAAAACAACGAGGCGGCCGCCGCGTTTCGGCACCGCCTGCTTGAACGCAGCCTCGACCACGTTGCCGTAGGCGTTCTCGGGCAACAGGGCCCCGAACGAGCGTTTGCCGATGCTGGCGGCATACTCGACAATCCGGTTGACGTCGGATTCCGGCAGGAAGCTGAGCAGGTAGACGCCGCGACTGGCCACGCTTGAATCGGTCGAAAACGCAATCACCGAAATGCCGCGACCTCGCGCCACTTGGGCGACCGCCGGCACCGAGGTGGCAAACAGCGGACCCAGGATGATCTCCGCGCCTTCATCAACCGCCTGCTGGGCGGCCTGCTGCGCGCCTTGCGGACTGCCCGCGTCATCCTTGATCAGAAGCTGAAGGTTGGGATTGAGGAATTCCGACAGCGCCATTTCGGACGCGTTCTTCATCGACTGCGCGGCAACGGCGGCATTGCCGCCCGCTGACAATGGCAGGATCACCGCGACCTTGACCTGACCGTTACCGACCGAAACCGACTGAGCCGGTGGGCCGCCGGGACCCGGGGGCGGCGACGACGAGCTGAACGGGTTGGGAACGGAAAACTGGCTGATGCTCTGCTGGACGCCGGCGCACGCGCCAAGCAGCGGGGCACCTAAAATGAGCCCAAGCGCCGTCCGCCGGCTCGCCGGTGAGCCCAAAAGCCCGGACCGGTCTGTTCCGGACCCCTCGGTTCCAGATTTGTCGGGTTGAACGTTGGGATCGAACGGATCCACCATCGTATCTCTTTCTTACCCAGCCCACGATAAGGCCAGACTTCGCCATGCCTCAGTCATCAGGAGGGGTGGATTCAGGCATATTGTCGGCGAATAGTTAACCAAAACAAAAGGATTTTGGCCTTCCGGCCCTATCGGTTCATCCCTTCGCCGCGCGAAAGAAGCCTGTCTGTCCAGACCTGTCCCGGCTTCACTATCTGGCGCGAACCCCTCGCCGTGGTTCGCACTATCTCGGTTCCTGTTCTAGACTACTATTATGCGCGCAAAAGCCGTTTCCACCAACCCGCCTGATGCCGCGGGCCCGCCCGCTGCACGGAGTTATACCCTGAACGGGCAGATGCTCGCCGGCCCAAAGCAGGCTGGTGGCCTATATCTGGTGGCGACGCCCATTGGCAATCTCGGCGATATCACGCTGCGCGCGCTGGAAACACTGGCCGGCGTCGATCTCATCGCCTGCGAGGACACCAGGATCACCCGCCGCCTGACCGAGCGTTACGGAATCACGGCCCAGCTCACGCCCTACCACGAGCATAATGCCGCATCGGCCCGGCCGAAAATTCTCCAACACCTGGCGCAGGGCGCTTCGGTCGCGCTCGTCTCCGACGCCGGAACGCCGCTGATCTCCGACCCCGGCTTCAAGCTGGTGCGCGAGGTCTGCGCGGCGGGACTCCCTGTGGTCGCACTGCCCGGTCCCTCGTCGGTGCTGACGGCATTGTCGGTGGCAGCACTGCCGACCGATCAATTCTTCTTCGAAGGATTTCTGCCGCCCAAGCAGACCGCCCGCCGTGCCCGGCTGACCGAGCTGGCGCGGTTGGATGCAACGCTGGTGCTGTTCGAATCCGGCAGCCGCGTGCAGCAAACCCTGGCCGATCTCGCCGCGATCATGGGCGCGCGCGATGCCGCGATCTGCCGCGAGATGACCAAGATGCACGAGGAAGTCACTCGCGCATCGCTCACCGAACTGGCGCAATCGGCCGCGACGCTCGAGACTCGAGGCGAATTCGTGCTGGTGATCGGACCGCGGCCCGATGGCAGCCAGGTCATGACCATTGACGAGGTGGACGATCTCCTGCGCGACCGGCTATCACGCGACAGCGTCAAGGACGCGGTGGCGCATGCGGTCGAAGTTTCAGGCCGGCCGCGCCGCGAAATTTACGCCCGAGCGCTTGAGCTGGCTAAGGGCACACATGGCCAGGATTGATTCCGATAGTGAACCTGGGAAAGCGACCAGCCGCCGTGACAAAGCGGCTTCGCCGGCGCGCGTCGAGGCGTTTCGCACCGGACTTTCAGCGGAAACACAGGCCGCGGCGGTTCTGATCGCCAAGGGCTATCGCATCCTCGCCCGGCGGTTTCGCACCCCTCATGGCGAAATCGACATCGTGGCGCGACGGCGCAATCTTGTCGCTTTTGTCGAGGTCAAAGCGCGCACAAACCTCGACGACGCGGCCTATGCGGTAACGCCACGCCAGCAGGCGCGCATCATCGCGGCCGCGCAGGTCTGGCTGATGGCGCACCCCGAACATGAGGGATATGATTTGCGCTTCGATGCCATGCTGATTGCGCCGCGCCGTTTGCCGCGTCATGTGCTATCGGCCTTCGATGCGAGTACTTGAGATAGCCTTCGAATGATTCTTACGACGCAGACTGGTCACATGGTTCGAGACGGCGCTAGTGCGCCTCCTCACCATGAGGGTCTCGGTCCTCATCCTGAGGAGCGCGCAATCGCGCGCGTCTCGAAGGATGAAGCCCCGCAGACAAACAGCAATTCAGAATATTCTTTCACCGTAGCTGACGGATCCTGCCCATGAAACTGAACGTCGCCGTCCAGATGGACCCGATCGCGCGCATCAACATTCGCGGCGATTCCACCTTCGCGCTGCTGCTGGAGGCGCAAAAGCGCGGACATGGGCTGTCCTATTACACGCCCGACAAGCTTTCCCTGAAAGGCGAAGAACTGGTAGCGCCGGTGCAGGTGCTGACCGTGCGCGACGAGGTCAGCGACCACTTCACCCTGGGCGAGCCACGCCGCGAGCCGTTGTCGGCCTTCGACGTCATCCTACTGCGGCAGGACCCCCCGTTCGACCTCGCCTACATCACCTCGACGCATCTGCTGGAGCGGCTGCATCCGAAGACGCTGGTGGTGAACGACCCGGCGTCCGTGCGCAACGCGCCGGAAAAGCTGTTTGTGATGGATTTCCCGCAGTTGATGCCGCCGACGCTGATCTCGCGCGATCTCGACGAGATCAACGCGTTTCGCGACGAGTACGGCGCGGTGGTGATGAAGCCGCTGCACGGCCATGGCGGCGCTGCGGTATTTCGCATCATGCCGCAGGACATGAATTTCGGCTCGCTGTTCGACATGTTTTCGGTGACCTTCAAGGAGCCCTGGGTAATCCAGCGCTTCCTCCCCGAGGTGAAACACGGCGACAAGCGCATCATCCTGGTCGACGGCGAGTTTGCCGGCGCCGTCAACCGCGTGCCGGCAACCGACGATCTGCGCTCCAACATGGTGCGCGGCGGCGCCGCCAAGGCCACCGAACTCACGGACCGCGAACGCGAAATCTGCGCCACGCTCGGGCCGGCGTTACGGGCGCGCGGCCTTTTGTTCGTCGGCATCGACGTGATCGACGGCAACCTGACCGAGATCAACGTGACCTCGCCGACGGGAATCCGCGCCATCGCCCGGCTCGACGGGCCGGATGTGGCCGCGAAAATCTGGGACACGATCGAAAACAAACGCAGCCAAAAATAGAAGCGCTCATCCTTCGCGCCTTCCAAATGTCAAAAAGCGGTCGCAGCTTTGCGCTTAGCTTACGCATGATCGCTCGCGGCAAACGCAACAAGCGTTTGGACGGCGATCATGCATCAACAAGCTCAAGATCGCCGTCATAAGACGATCCAACACGTCAACAGTGGAGGAAGACGCATGACATCGGATGTTTCGCGAAGGTCGCTGCTTGCGCTGGGCGCAGGCCTCGGCACATCGGCCCTGTTGGGCGATATCGCGCAGGCGAAGGCGCCAAAGCTCGGACCGCAGCCACAATACTTCTATCGCTTCAACGTCGGCGGCGCCGAGGTCACGGTCGTTTCCGACGGTGCGCTGGCCCTCGGCGACCCCAAGGGCACCTTCACCGGCGTGCCCGACGACGAAATGCGCAAGATGCTGACTGACAATTTCTTGGCCCCAAACAGTATCGTGCTGGAACAGAATTCTCCGATCGTGAACCTCGGCGACAAGCTCGTACTGTTCGACACCGGCATGGGCACATCGAAGATGTTCGGCGCCACCACCGGGCGTCAGCAGAAAAGCATGAAGGAAGCCGGCATCAAGCCGGAAGACGTCGATGCCGTGGTGTTTTCGCACGGCCACATCGATCACATCGGCGGCGTGGTGGGCGATGACGGCAAGAACCTCTTCCCCAACGCCCAATTCTATATCGCCGAGAGCGATTTCAATTACTGGACCGATTACGATAAGGCCGGCGCCGCGATGAAGGATTTCGTGGACCACGCCAAGAAAAACCTGACGCCGGTGCGTGACCGCCTGGTGTTCTACAAGGACGAGCAGGAATTCCTGCCGGGGGTTACCGCCCTGTCGGCGCCGGGCCACACCGTCGGCCACACCATCTTCGTGATCTCGTCAGACGGCAAATCCTTTGCCTACACCGCCGACCTCACCCATCATCCGATCCTGTTGATGGAAAAGCCGCGGATGGAGTTTTCCTTCGACACCGATCCGAAGCAGGCCGCGGGCAGCCGCGTAAAGATGCTGGACATGCTCGCGGCAAACAAGATCCCGGTGCTCGCCTATCACTATCCGTGGCCCGGCGTTGGCCATATCGCCAAAACGGCCGAGGGTTTCCATTACGTGCCCGAGCCGATGCAGATAACGCCGCTTTGACAGCGGTTTCGAATAAGGGCAGCTTTCGAGCTGCCCCTTTTTTCTTTTCCAATTTTGAGCAGGCAAGCGACGGACATGAAAACAAAGATTTTTGCCGCACTATTGTTCGCAGGCGGCATCGTGGTGGGAGTCGGCTCGTCCGAAATCATCCACGCCCAGGCGCCGGCGCTCGCGAGCAAACTGATCTTCCAGACCGATCTGAACAATTTGCCGGGGCAGGAACTGCAGTTGTACGCGTCGACCTGGCAGCCCGGCTTCAGATTGCCGCTGCACATGCACCCCGAAGGGCACGAACTCACTTACGTCATCGAGGGCGAACAGACTTTCGAGGTTGACGGCGTCGGCACCCGGGTCGTGAAAGCGGGCGAGGCGATCTACACCCCGCCGAATACGCCGCATTTCGGACGCAACGCGACCGACAGCGTGTCCAAAACCATCGTGATCCGCATCAAGGCCAAGGATCAGCCTGTGGCAACCGAGGTGAAGCCGTAAGCAACAAAGCTCACGCGTCGACCGGCCTGAAATCGTCCGGCGTCGGCGTCAGCATGTCGAAGCGATCGCGGATGGTCGAGCATGTGTTGCCGCCGAGCCTTGCGATCGCATCAAGCTTGGCGGGATCGATGTGCAATCGGTCGGGATCGACGACGTCGGAATGGTAATGCGCGAACAGAATCTCGCCCAGGATAATCTGCCGTGACTTGCCGAGCTCGAGCGTGAGATGACGCCGGCACTCGAACGCCGCCGGCGCTTCCTTGATCCAGGGCGAAGCCACCATCTTGCCGGGCATTGCGGTGAGGCCCGCGGCCTGCAACTCGTCGCGGTCGGGCGGGAACGACACGCCACAGACATGCATCGCTTCCGCGATCGCATGCGAGACGATGTTGACGGTGAAGACCTCGGTCAGGCGGATGTTCAGTCCGGTGTCCTTGAAGCGCATGTCCGGATGGTTTTCGACGCCAAGCGCCAGGATCGGCGGATCGGCCGACAGGCAGTTGAAGAAACTGAACGGCGCGGCATTGACCCGGCCCTTGGGATCAACGGTCGTCACCAGCGCGATCGGGCGCGGCACCACGGTGCCGATCATCAGCTTGTATTTGTCGCGCGCCGATAGCTCGCGGAAATCGAACGTCACGTCGTGCGGCGGCTCGCCGGGCGCTTTCGCCATCGCGTCCATCATTCGCCCTCGATCGACGGCGCGCCGGCATGGGCCTGCAGGAAACGCTCCTCCCACCAGGAGAACAGCAGATCACGCAGCGCCGCCGCGTCGTCCTCGCCATAGATGTCGGTACGCTTGACCGACTGGAAGGCCGCGAATTCCTCGCCCGACAGCGCGACGGGAAGCTCGGTGATTCGGATCGGCGTGTTCGGAAACTCGGGACTGTAGGCAGGATCGCGGCGCAACGGCCGGTCGGTCTTGATCGCCGAATTGCGAAAATCCTTTGGCGTACGCTGGCTTGCGAGCACAGGCGTCTTCGGCACGCGCGCGAGATCCGTATCGGTCGCGGCGAACACCGTGAGCTTGAGCGGCTTCAGCGCAAAATTGCTGGTGCGCATCACGTCCGCGCCGCAGACATTCGGCACCGCCAGCACGTCCATCAGCGCGAGCAGGTCGACGTAATCGCCGGCCTTCGTGGTTTGCCGCGTCATATAGGCGTGGCCGTCCTGATCGACACCGGTGCACATGAACAGATTGAAGGAGTCGTGCACGTCGTCCGGCGTTAGCCCGTATTCACGCTGCGCCTCGGCCTGGATGTCATGACAATTGGTGTGCACCGAAAAGCCGTAGGACGCCTCATAGACATAGGCGCTGCAGCGGGGAAACAGCACGTCGTTGCGGCCCACGGTGTCTTCGAGAATATAGAGCATCGCGCGCTCGCGCGGCGGCGCCGACCACATGAAGGTGCCTTTGGTCGGATGAAAGCCATGCACAGTGCGGGTGCGCCCGCAATGCATGAACTCCTTGTAGTCATGCAGGTTGAAACAGTTGAAGTCGGCGCACTGCCCGCCCTCGACCTGTTCGATGCGCAGGATCTGCCCCTTGAGGAGTTCGATTGCCTTGCCGGTGCCGGGCTCAAGGATGTGTTCGAACAGAATGCGGCGCTCGCTCATCGCTGCGGCTCCAGATCGTTCGGCTTCGCTTTGGCCTCGGCCTGGCGTGCGGCGGCGTATTCGCGAACGGCGAGGCGAACCAATGCGACTCGGTCGGGCGCGACACCGCGGGCGATGGTGCGGTCCATCAGCTCCAGTTGCTGCTGGTTGAGCTGCAATTTGATCACGTTTTCCGCCATTTAACCGCCTCCCAAGCACGCTCCAGCCGTAAATCCTGTATACAGTTTTGGCCACCAGAAAATGGTCTGCGCCGGCGATTATCGGCACTTTTAGCACCTTATCGAGCGCAAACTTTGGGCGATGTGCTGCCGTTTATTCGCGCGCAGCGGCTACTATTTCCGCATTCTGTGTACAATTATCGGTGATATCGTACACCAGATTTCGGCGGTCAATGTGGACCGGCAACGCGTGGACCTCGGCGGAACGCTGATGAGCAAGAAATCCACCCGCGTCGATCTGGCCTGTCAGGCGCTGCGGCAGGCCATCATCGAACAGGCGCTCCCGCCCGGCACCAAGCTGCCGGAAGACGAACTCGGCGTCCGCTTTGGCATGAGCCGGACGCTGGTGCGCGAAGTTCTGGCACAGATGCAGTCGGAAGGGCTGGTCGACGCCCCGCCGCGGCGCACCGCGACCACCGCCAAGCCGACGCTGGACCAGGCGCGGGAGATTTTCGAAATCCGTCGCATGCTGGAGCGCGAGGTCGTGCGTCTTGTGATCGGGCGCTGGCGGTCGCAGTTCGGCGCCGACCTCGAAGGCCATGTACGAGCCGAAGAGGCCGCGCGGCAGGCAGGCGACGCCCGCGTCTCAATAAGGCTCGCCGGCGAATTCCACACCAGGCTCGGCGAGATGGCGGGCAATACGCTGCTTCGGCGTTACCTCGGCGAAGTGGTGTCGCGCTGCTCGTTGATCCTGGCGCTCTATGGACGGCCGCACTCGGCCGATTGCGCCGTCAACGAGCACCGCGAGATCGTCGGCGCCTTACGCGCCGGCGATGCGGATGCCGCCATCAAGATCATGGATCATCATCTGGGCTCGGTCGAACAGCGCGCGCTGCTCGATCAGGGGCGCGACGCCGGCTTCGATCTCGGCGCCGTGCTGTCGCGCTATGCCGGCGGTCTTGAAGGCGCCGGCTCCGCAAAGGTCGCGAAGCTTCCAAGGCCGAAAGCCAGGGGGAAACGATGATCTTGTCGCTCTCGCCTTAAGGCCCTTCGCGGCCTCTTTTTCCTCACCGAACTTTCTTCCCCATCGCCGGCGGCGGGAATGCCGCGGCCAAAGACGGAGTATTGTCGATGATCACGCGTTCCATCTCCCGCAGAACTTTTTTGGGCGGCGCGGCCGCCAGCCCCTTCGTACTGTCCGGCCTGAGTGCTCCGGCGCAGGCAGCCGGCCTCACGATCGGCATCATCTATGTCGGCCCGCGCGCCGACTATGGCTGGAACCAGGCCCATGCGGTCGGCGCCAAGGCGCTGAAGGACCTGCCCGGCGTCAAGGTCGTCGAGGAAGAGAACGTGCCGGAGACGGTCGCGGTGACGAAAACGATGGAGTCGATGATCAACATCGACGGCGCGACGCTCTTGTTTCCGACCTCGTTCGGCTACTTCAATCCCTTCATGGTCGATGCAGCCAAGAAATATCCGAAGATCGAATTCCGCCATCCGACCTCGCTGTGGTCGGCCGACAAGCATCCGAGCAACGCCGGCGGCTATTTCTGCTATCTCGACCAGGGCCATTATGTGAACGGCATTGCCGCGGGCCTTTCGACCAAGTCCAACAAGATCGGCTACATCGCCGCTAAGCCGATTCCGCTGGTGCTGCGCAACGTCAACTCGTTCATGCTCGGCGCGCGCAAGGTCAACCCCAACGTGACCGTGCAACTGATCGTCACCGGCGACTGGGCGATGCCGGTGCGCGAGGCCGAAGCCGCCAACGCGCTGGTCGATGCCGGCTGTGACGTCATCGCCTGCCACATCGACAGCCCGAAGGTGGTGATCGAAACCGCCGAGAAGCGCGGCGTGAAGAGCTGCGGCCACAACGCCAATCAGGCTGATCTGGCGCCGAAGGGATTCATCACCGGCGCCGAGTTGAAGTGGGGCACGATTTATACAAGCTTCGCCGGCATGCTCGCCAAAGGCGAGAAGCTGCCGAACATGGTGATCGGCGGCTACGACAAGGACATGGTGCAAAGCTCGGCTTTCGGCGCCGGGTGCAGCGACGCCGGCCGCAACGCCGCGATGGCCGCAATTGCGGATCTGAGAGCGGGAAAACCGATCTTTACCGGCACCGTCAAGAGCAACACCGGCAAGGTGATCACCAGCAAGGACACTCCCCTCTACGATCCTTCGCTCGAAACCACGGACTATCTGGTCGAAGGCATCGTCGGTTCGGTGTGATTTGAGATGGCAGGCTGGGCGATCGTAACTTGGTTCACCTCGCCCCGTTTACGGGGAGAGGTCGCCCGGCGAAGTGCAGCGAAGTCGGGCGGGTGAGGGGACTTTCCGCAGACCGCGCTCTTGGAAAATCCCCCTCACCCCAACCCTCTCCCCGCACGCGGGGAGAGGGAGCGCTCAGCCCTTCGTACCAAGCCGCTGCGCCAATTCCTTGTCCAGCTCCGGCAACAGCACGATGCCGTCCTGGTCGCTGCCGGAGGAATGCACGACAATCCACGTGCAGGGCTTGCCGCTTTCATTGCGCGGCGCGTGCGGGATGTTGGCGTCGCAGAAGCACTGCTCGCCCTGTTTCACATCCACGCGCTTTTCCAAATGATCACCGTAATAGACCGCGCATTCGCCCTCGAGCATGTAGGCAATCGTCTCGATATCCCTGTGGTAATGCGCTTTGGCGACCGCGCCCGGCGGCATCGGCATCACATTCATGCAGATCTTTTGCGCGCCGACCGTCTCCTTGGACGCGCCCGCGCTGTAAACGATGCCCTGCTTGCCGAGATAGGTCTGGCCGGGCTTGATCAGCGCGAAGCCGTCACGTGCTGGTTCAGTCATCTCACCCTCCGAGAAACCGAGAAGTTTCGTTTGCTCTCGATGCTGGCAACAAAGAAAATGACACCCGATAAAGCATTGCTGGGATCATTATCATGACGACCGCCGTACTTCTGAGAATCTCTGCCGTCATTTCACTGCTGTTTGCTATCGGTCATTCGCTGGGCGGTACCAAGAGATGGTCGCCGATGGGAGAAAACGACGTGCTCAAGGCCATGGAGACCGTTCGATTCGACACCATGGGTGTCAACCGGTCCTATCTCGATTTCTTCTTGGGGTTCGGCTGGTCTCTCAGCGTCGCCATGCTGTTGCAGTCCGTGCTGCTGTGGCAACTCGCCTCTCTGGCGCGCTCGGACGCCGCGCAGGTGCGGCCAATGATAGCGGCGTTCGCACTCGCCACGCTGGCAGGCGGAGTAATCGCCTGGCTTTTCATCTTCCCTTTGCCCGCGCTGTTTTCGGCCACCTTGCTGATCGTCTTGGTGGCCGCGTACATCAGAGCATAGAGCAACCCGGCATCAGGGTTGTTTTATACACACGGGCTCAACCGGCCGACCATCCTGTCGAGAAGCCAGACCTCGACATCATGGCCATCGACAAACTGTCTGGCGGCCTCCAGCGCTTCTTCGTCGCTGTCGGCTTCGACCGGTTTGAAGGACTCCACCCTGTCGTCTTTATCAATGAAATAGGCCCGATACGCCGGCATGATTCCCTCCGCAGGGGATAACGCCCGGGAGTGGAACCGAAACCGCATGGGGCCATTCGAGATCCGGCGGAACCGAATCGCCAATGCCGGCCTGCCATCTAAGCCATTGAATATGATGGAGGTTAAGAAAAGTGGTCGCGGTCGCGAGGCGCAATCGCCGTAAGTGCCTTTATTTTCAGCTCGGCGATATGTTCTCTTAATGTTCTTGATCGCTTGCCGGCCTTCCGCTACCCTTGATTGCGGAGGGCAAATGGTTCAGCGGGTTTCCACCGTCGCGTTTGAGGGCATCGAGGCGCGCGCCGTCGACGTGCAGGTACAGGTTGCGCCGGGTTTGCCGGCCTTTGCCATCGTCGGCCTGCCCGACAAGGCGGTCTCCGAGGCGCGCGAACGGGTTCGCTCGGCGCTGATCGCCTCGGGGCTGGCGCTGCCCGCGCGCCGTATCACCGTCAATCTCGCTCCGGCGGACCTCCCCAAAGAGGGCAGCCATTACGATCTGCCGATCGCGCTCGGCCTGATGGCGGCGATCGGCGCGATCCCGCCCGACGCGCTTTCGGGCTTTACGGTGTTGGGCGAACTCGGCCTCGACGGTTCGATTGCCCCAGTCGCGGGCGTGCTGCCGGCCGCGATCGGAGCCAATTCGCGCGAGGAAGGATTGATCTGCCCCGCGGCCTGCGGCGCCGAAGCCGCCTGGGCCAGCCCCGACATCCAGATCGTGGCGGCAAGTTCGCTGATCCAGATCGCCAATCATTTCCGGGGCACGCAAGTCTTGTCGCGCCCCTCGCCCAAGGTGAACGCGCCAACCGCAAGCACGCTCGATCTGCGCGACATCAAGGGTCAGGAAAGCGCCAAGCGCGCGCTCGAAGTCGCGGCCGCCGGCGGGCATCATTTGCTGATGATGGGATCGCCCGGCGCGGGCAAGTCGATGCTCGCCGCGCGCCTGCCCTCGATCCTGCCGCCGCTGTCGCCGTCCGAACTGCTCGAAGTCTCGATGATTGCCTCGGTCGCCGGCGAAATCCGCGACGGTGCATTGACTGCGCAACGCCCGTTCCGTTCCCCGCATCATTCTGCCAGCATGGCGGCGCTGACGGGCGGCGGCCTGCGCGCCAAGCCCGGCGAGATTTCGCTCAGCCATCACGGCGTGCTATTCCTCGACGAGTTGCCGGAATTCGATCCGCGGGTGCTCGATTCGTTGCGCCAGCCGCTCGAAAACGGCGAGGTCTCGGTGTCCCGCGCCAATCACCGCGTCACCTATCCGGCGCGCTTCATGCTGGTCGCCGCGATGAACCCCTGCCGCTGCGGCCACGCCTTCGCACCGGGCTTTTCCTGCAAACGCAACCGGATTGAGCGCTGCACGGCCGATTATCAGGCGCGCATTTCCGGCCCCCTGATGGACCGCATCGAT
>DATHPL010000497.1:0-3985 GCA_035483915.1 Bradyrhizobium sp. | reverse complement strand
CAAGGACGCGAGCCAGCCTTGGGAAAACCCCGAGACCGGCGCGCGCGGTTCGGTGACGCCACTGGCGCAAGCCTATTCGTCGGAAGGGCGGACTTGCCGGGATTTCCTAGCAAGCTATGTCAAGGGTGAGTCGGAAAGCTGGTTGCAGGGCGCGGCGTGCCAGACCGGCCATGGGCAGTGGGAAATTCATACGTTGAAACCGTGGAGACAGAGCTGAACCGTCTCAACCCGGCTTAAGAATCTGCTTTTACATGCGCTCATGCCTGCAACTGCTTGAAGCTGCGCATAATCTCGAAACCGGTCGCCGCCGCATGGGGCTGATGGCGCCCGTTGCAAAAATGCCACGAAGTCCCCAGATGAAAATCCGAGCGGACTTTCCGTCCGTAGATTAAGTTTGATGAGTTCCCTTGAAGGAGAATTGACGGATGCGCGACCCCTATGAGGTCTTGGGGGTGCCGCGAAGCGCTAACGCCGCGGCGATCAAGAGCGCCTTTCGCAAGCTTGCCAAGAAGCACCACCCCGACGCCAACAAGAACGATCCGAAGGCGGCTGCTCGTTTCGCCGAGCTGAATTCCGCGAACGAGATCATTGGGGACGCGGACAAGCGGCAGCAATTCGATCGCGGCGAGATCGATGCCGACGGCAAGCCGCGTTTCCAGGGTTTTCCTGGCGGCGGTCCAGGCGCGGGCGCGCGGTCTGGCGGTTTCGAGACCCACACCTTCCGCAGCGGCGGTGCTGGTGCGGGTCCGGGCGCCGGCGGCTTCGGCGGCGGTTTCGAGGACATCCTTAACAGCATGTTCGGTGCGGCTAACGCGCGCGGCGGCCGCGCGGGGCCCGGCGCCGGTGGCGCGCGCTTCGAGTTCGACCCCGGCACCATGGCGGTTGACCTCGATCTCTCTGTCGCCATGACCGTGTCGCTGGAAGAGGCGGTGAAGGGGGCCGATAAGCGGGTCCGGTTGCCGACGGGCAAGGAGCTTAACGTCAAGATTCCGCCGGGCGTCGTGGCCGGTCAGCAGATCCGGCTGAAGGGGCAGGGCGAGACCGCGCCGGGCCATCCGCCCGGCGATCTCCTGATCACGGTCAGCATCGCGCCGCACCCCTTCTTCAAGGTAGACGGCAGCGACCTGCGCCTCGATCTGCCGATCACGCTTTACGAGGCGGTTCTCGGCGGCAAGGTGCGCGTGCCGACGCTCGGCAGCGCGGTCGAGCTGTCAATCCCGAAGAATACGTCGAGCGGACGAACGTTTCGTCTCAAAGGCAAGGGATTGCCGAAAACGGGCGGAAATGGTGACCTTCTGGTTACCACCCGCATCATGCTGCCGGACGGGAACAACGCCGAATTGGAAGCGTTGATGCAAAAATGGCGTGACGCACATCCGTATAATCCGCGCAGCGATCTCTCCTAGGCCAGCGTTCCGGTCCTGGTATTCGCATCAAGTCGCGCAGGATTCGTTTGCGAACGTCGGATTCGCTATTGAGACTCGCGGTAGCACCGGAGCAAATGTTAATTCCACCGCGCTACTGCGGCGGAATCGCAAAAAAAAATGGGAAAAAAGGGGTGCGGCCTCGACCTGAGGGACCAGCGCGGTACCAACCCCAGTCGAGGCCGCCTGCGTCGATCGGCGGATCGAACGCGCCACAACTTTTCGTGAGAACCTGCAGCGATATTGAGACACGCCCATGTTCCAATTCCAGATTCTTAATGTCGGAATTTGGACGTGATAAATTCGCAACGACCTGAACCGGCTGCGCAACGGTCTAGCCGGTTGCGCAGCGTTGCTAGCCGCCCCTATCGGTCTGGTCGTAGACAAGGCGCGCCACTTGATGCAGCTTTTCCTTATCGATCGGGCCGCTAAGCACATAGCTGACCTCGTCCTCTGACCAGTACATAGCGCCGGAGTTTTCGGCTGCGGTGTAGCGCATCTGGGCTGATCCGGTCTTCGAACGCGAAGCGTAAAGCGTGTAACGTTCGCCGGAAGCGCTCTCATACATGAAGAAAGAGGCTGGCCCGGTCGGACCCGGCAACAGCCGTCCACCGACGAGCTTCAGTCCGTTTGCGTCCAGTTTCGGGGCGCGAACTTCCCAGCCGCAACGCTTGGTCAGCCAGGTCTGCAGGTGATCGCGTTCGTTGCCCGGCACCTCAACGGGATGGCGTACCTCGACGACATAAAGCCGATGCGCATCAAGGGCGTCCGACGTCAGGCTTTCGATAGCCGAAGGCGTCGCGGTTACGCCATGCACAAGCCAACCGGTGCCGGTACCGCAAACAAACGCCGCCAGCGTCGCTGCAACCGCGCCATACATCCACTTGCGCGGCCGCCTCACCAGCCGTTCGATCTCGAGCCGCTTCGGCACCGACTCATCGGCAACGTGATCGTAGCGGGCATGCAGCGCCTCCGCCATCTCGCGCCATGCTCTTACCCGCTCGGCGGAATCGGGATGGATCGCAAGCCAGGCTTCGACATCGCCGCGGCGTTCCGCCGGCAATTCATTGTCGACGTAGGCGTGCAGCTCGTCCTCGGTGACGGGAATTTTGGGGTCGGTCATGATCTTTGTCTCTTCCTGATCGAAATCGTTCCGGTCGCCTTCCGCTCTCCCCGCCAAAAATACGGTCTCGTCTGCAATGCGGTTTCCCCAAAAAACTCAACCACTACGTGCTGGCTGATGAAGTTCGTCATCATTTCACCCTCCGCAAGGCCGGGCGCTCGCCTTCGAGCACGGCCTTCACATGCGCACGGGCACGTGCCAATCGCGACATCACCGTGCCGATCGGCACGCCCTGGATGTCGGCGACCTCGCGATAGCTCAATCCCTCCAGCATCACGAGCAGCAGCACCGAGCGTTGATCGTCCACCAGCGTCGCCAGCGCCCTGGCAATGTCGCGGCCTTCGGCTTCGGTGCCGCTGGCGTCCGGGTTGTTCTCAAGCAGAGGCATGAATTGCGGCCGCCGGGCCAGCGACCGCCGCCTGTTCTTGTTGAGGTTGGTCAGGATGGTGTAGAGCCAGCTCCTCACGTCACCACCGAGAAAAAGTCGCTCCGAGCGCAATGCTCGAACTAATGTATCCTGCACCAGATCGTCGGCAATGTCGGCATCGCGCGTGAGCGCGCGCGCATACCGGCGTAGCGCGGGAATCATGGCTTCGACACTTTCGCGAAACGCAGTCATTGCGCCTTCTTTTTCCAAACCGTTCCGTGCGGCGCTTCGCCGAACTCAAAGCGCAATACAAACAGCTAAACCCCAGACCGTAATGGCTATTCCGCCTGTTACGCTGCGGGTGTGGGAGTTAACCTTTGCTGACAGGCCTGTACCGGCCGTCACAGCTGGTGTACCTCCAAATGAGCTGCCAAGCACCGGAATTGTCACATGGTGAAAAACTCGGAACTGATGAAGGGCAAGCGCGGGGTAATTCTCGGCGTCGCCAACAACCGATCGATTGCTTGGGGGATCGCCAAGGCCTGCCATGCGGCGGGTGCGGAGATCGCGCTGACTTGGCAGGGCGATGCCCTCAAGAAGCGCGTTGAGCCATTGGCGGCCGAACTAGGCGGTCTCCTTCTCGGGCATTGCGACGTCACCGATCCCACGACGATCGACGCTGTTTTCGATGTGCTCAAGCAGCAATGGGGCAAAATCGACTTCGTCGTGCACGCGATCGCTTTCTCGGATAAGGACCAGCTCGACGGCCGTTACCTCGAAACCACGGCGGACAACTTCACCAAGACCATGCTGATCTCCTGCTATTCATTGACGGCAATCGCCCAGCGCGCCGAAAAACTCCTGAGCGATGGCGGTTCGATCCTGACGCTGACCTATTACGGCGCCGAGAAATGGATGCCGCATTACAACGTCATGGGCGTGGCCAAGGCCGCGCTTGAGGCGAGCGTGCGTTACCTCGCCGCCGATCTCGGCGAGAAGAATATCCGCGTCAACGCCATCTCGGCGGGGCCGATCAAGACGCTGGCGGCCTCCGGTATCGGAGATTTCCGC
>DATHPL010000496.1:0-2929 GCA_035483915.1 Bradyrhizobium sp. | reverse complement strand
CCGCCTGTTCCCCTGCTTGTCCGACAATTTTGGCTATCTGATTCACGATCCCGCAACGAAAGCGACCGCCTCGATCGATGCGCCGGAAGCAGCCCCCGTGATCGCCGCGCTGGAGCGCGAAGGCTGGCAGCTCACCGACATCCTCATCACCCATCACCACCACGATCATGTCGGCGGCGTCGCCGAGTTGAAGCAGAAATATAACTGCCGCGTCGTCGCGCCCCACGACAAGTCGACCAAGATCGCCGATGTCGATCTTCGTACCAAGCAGGGCGACGTTCTGAAGATCGGAAGCCTCCTGGCACGCGTGCTGGAGACGCCGGGCCATACGCTCGATCACGTCAGCTACGTCTTCGACAACGAGAAGGCGCTGTTCGCGGCCGATACCTTGTTCTCGATCGGCTGCGGACGGGTGTTCGAAGGCACCTATCCGATGATGTGGGACTCGCTGCTCAAGCTGCGCGCGCTGCCGGATGACTTCAAACTCTATTGCGGCCACGAATACACCGCATCCAACATCAAATTCGCGCTGACAATCGAGCCCGACAATGCGGCGCTGAAGGCCCGCGCCGAGGAAGTAAGGCGCCTGCGGGAAGCGAACAAGCCGACGATCCCGACGCTGCTTGGCGAGGAAAAAAAGGCCAATGTGTTCCTGCGCGCGGACGAGCCTTCCGTTGCCGCCAGCGTGCGGATGAAGGACCGCAGCGCCGCGGAGATTTTCGGCGAACTGCGCGAACGGAAAAACAAATCCTGATGCAAGAACTACCCTGATGGCCAAGCGGCCTTCCGCCTCCGACATTATCGCGCAGCTCGATTTGAAGCCGCACCCTGAAGGCGGCCATTATCGCGAGACATTCCGCGATTCAGCCGTCGACGCCGTTGGGCGCTCGCGTTCCACCGCGATCTATTTTCTGCTGGGGCGCGGCGAGCGCTCGCACTGGCACCGGATCGACGCCGTGGAGGTCTGGCATTACTACGCCGGCGACGCGCTGACCTTGCGGATCGCCGATCACGACGGCACACGCAGCATCACCCTCGGGCCGGACATTTCTTCAGGAGAAGTCCCGCAGGCGATCGTGCCGGCCTATGCCTGGCAGGCAGCAGAAAGCGCCGGTGACTGGACGCTGGTCGGCTGCACGGTTGCGCCGGGATTCGATTTCGCAACGTTCGAACTGGCGCCAAAGGATTGGAAGCCGGAATAGAATCTCTCAGCGCTTGCGAAGTAGGTCTTTCGCCGCGATCAATCCGCCGCCCGCAATCAGTACCGCAGCAACCGCGATGTTGGTGCTCGCCTTGGCGAAGCCTGCCAGGATCAGAAACGCGGTCGAAAGCAGCGGCGTCGCATATGACGCGGCTCCCAATACCCTGATATCGCCGCGCTTCATGCCGATATCCCAGGTGTAGAACGCAGCCCCCACAGGCCCCAGACCGAGCGCGACGACCGCAAGCCATTGCGTGATCGTCTCCGGCCATACCGTTTTCTCCAACAGCGCATGCATGAGGGCGGCGAGCACCGCGGTGGCGAGGCAAAACCCCGCGACCGCATCGGTCGACACGGCCTTGAGCCGTCGCGACATCACCGAATAGCTCGCCCAGACAAACGCCGCGACAAAGGCTGCAAACAGTCCGGGAAGCTGTCCCGGCGCAAAGCCCGACAGGCCGCCGGCGAGCAGCAACACGGTGCCGGCCAACCCCGCCAGCGCGCCGATGACGTGATGCACGGCCAGCCGTTCGCCGGGCAAGAAGGACGAGAACAGAACAATCAAGAGCGGCCACAGATAGTTCAAAAGTCCGGCCTCAGCCGGCGGCGCAAAGCGCAGCGCCAGGAAATAGAGCGCGTGATAGCCGAACAATCCGCCGACGCCGACGGCCCATACCAGCGGCGGCTGCCGCAGCGCGGAGAGCGCCTCGGGCCGCCCGATAAAGGTGGATAGCCCGACCATCCCGCCGATCGCGAAGGTGATCGCGGCCAATTGAAAGGCCGGAATCTTTCCTGTCGCGACCGTCAATACCGCCAAGAGCGACCACATCAGGATCGCGGTAAGTCCGATCAAGGTGGCGGTGCGGGAGGTCATGTGGCCGTCATTGCGAGCGAAGCGAAGCAATCCATCTGGCCTTAATAGCGAAACTGGATTGCTTCGTCGCTAGCGCTCCCTTGCGCAAACGCTTCGCGTTTGTCGCAGGCAATGACGGGAAAGCCCGTCACACCAAATATTGTCCGCCGTTGATCGTCAGCGTCGATCCCGTGATGGCGCCGGCATCGTCGGCGGCGAGAAACACCACGGCGCGGGCAATCTCTTCGGGCTCGCCGAGCCGGTTGATCGGAATCTGCGGCAATATGCTTTTTTCGAGCACGTCCTTCGGCACCGCCTGCACCATCTCGGTATTGATATAGCCGGGGCAGATCACATTCACGGTGATGCCGCCTTTGGCATTCTCCAGTGCGAGTGCCTTGGTGAATCCGATGTCGCCGGCCTTTGCCGCCGAATAATTGACCTGCCCGAACTGGCCCTTCTGGCCGTTGATCGAGGAAATATTGACGATGCGGCCGAATTTTCTGGCCCGCATGCCTTCGATCACCTGGCGTGTCACATTGAACAGCGAACCGAGATTGGTGTTGATCACGGCATTCCACTGCTCGATCGTCATCTTGTGAAAGGCACCATCGCGGGTGATGCCTGCATTGTTGACGAGCACTTCGATCGGACCGAGGTCGGATTCGACCTGCTTGACGCCTGCCGCACAAGCCTCGAACGAGCTGACATCCCATTTGTAAACGGGAATGCCATTCTCGGCCTTGAATTTTTCCGCAGCCGCATCGTTGCCGGCATAGCTGGCGGCGACCTTGTAGCCGGCAGCCTTCAGCGCCTTGCTGATCGCAGCGCCGATGCCTCGCGTTCCCCCCGTCACCAATGCCACACGTGCCATG
>DATHPL010000495.1:0-2125 GCA_035483915.1 Bradyrhizobium sp. | reverse complement strand
GGGATCAGGCCTTCGAAAACATCTCGTCGACATGTTCCCAGTTCACGAGATGATCGACGAACGCCTTCAGATAATCCGGGCGGCGATTGCGATAATCGATGTAGTAGGAGTGCTCCCAGACGTCGACGCCGAGGATCGGCGTGGCGCCATGCACCAGCGGGTTTTCACCATTGGGCGTCTTGGAAATTTCGAGCTTGCCGTTTTTGACCGACAACCAGGCCCAGCCCGAGCCGAACTGGCCGGCGCCGGCAGCGGCGAAATCGGTCTTGAATTTTTCGAGACCACCGAGGTCTTCGTTGATCTTCTTTTCGAGGCGGCCGGGCAATTTGCTGCCCCCGCCGTTGGGCTTCATCCATTTCCAGAAATGGATGTGGTTGTAATGCTGGCCGGCGTTGTTGAAGAGCGGAGCATTCTTGCCGAACGAGCCCTTGACGATTTCCTCCAGGGACTTGCCCTCGAATTCGGTCCCTTTCAGCAGGTTGTTGCCGTTGGTCACATAGGCCTGATGATGCTTGTCGTGGTGAAATTCCAGCGTTTCCTTCGACATATATGGCGCAAGGGCGTCATGGGCATAGGGAAGGTCGGGGAGCGTGAAGGTCATGGGGTCATGTCCGAAAATGGTGGGAGACAATGTCTAACGGGAACCCTTATAGAAGGTTCCAATCTGCTTAGACACACTGAATTTGCCGTGACCGGGCGGTCGGCCGTCCGCGCGCCCGCCCGGCTGCGGATCATTTCGCCGTGAGCTTTTTCGAATTCTGTCGTTTGCATGCCAGCTCCGGTATTTAACCGGGCGGATATAGAGGGGCGCGATGAGCATCGAGATCGAAATTGTGAACGGCGGTCAGTCCGGGCCGCTGGTCGAAAGGTTGTTCGCGCAGTCTTCCGCGGATGAAAAGGGAGGCGACGCCGCCTGGCGCCACGTCAAGTGGGCGGATCCGGATTTGCGCGTGCTGATCGACGCGCCCGACGGCGAGCTTGCCTGTCATACCGGTATTTTCTTCAGGACCGCGACCTGGAACGGCCAGAAAGTTCACATCGGCGGCATCGGCCAGGTCGCCACTCGGCCGGAGTGCCGCCGCCGGGGCTATGCCAGCATTGCGCTTGAGGCTGCCGTCCACACCATGCGCGACCACGACGCCGCGCAATTCGCGCTGTTGTTCTGCGAGCCGCACATGAGCGAATTCTATCACTCGCGGGGCTGGCATGCTTTTACCGGAGCGGTCTATGCCGAGCAGCCGGAGGGAAGGATCCGCTTTGAGGTCATGGCGCCGATGGTGCTGGATCTAAAGCGGCGCGCACCGACACTGGGTCAGTTGGACCTGTGCGGGCTGCCCTGGTGACGGACTGGCGTGACGGATTTGCGCGAACGCGAATTATTGTTATGCAGTCCCGGTTGTCGCCGGAGAGATGAATGTCTTGCAGATTTGAACTCGTGATCGTCGCGTTCGCCGCCCTCTTGGTCGCTTTCTTGGCCGCAACCCCCGCGAAGGCGCAAAACACGGGCGGCAGCCCGGACGGCATTTGGCTGACCCAGGCGGGTGATGCGAAAGTACGTGTTTCGAAATGCGGTGCGGGGATTTGCGGGGTCGTGGTCTGGCTGAAAGAGCCGATCGATCCCCTGACCGGAAAGCCGCAAGTCGACGACAAGAATCCGAATCCTGCGCTGGCAAAGCGGCCTATCATCGGGCTCTCGCTTTTCTCCGGCATGCGGACGGCCGGACCCAGCCAATGGTCGGGCCAGATCTATAACGCCGACGACGGCAAGACCTATGCGAGCAAGATCTCCGTGACCGGACCGGCCACGCTGAAGGTCGAAGGCTGCGTCGGCGCGCTCTGCGGCGGCGAAGACTGGAGCCGAAGCTTGCGCTGAAGCGAGTTCAGGATTGTCGCGGTAGCGTCGCTTTCAATGCGGTCGCGGCCGAGGCGTAGCCGCCTCGCGCCCCGTCGATGAAATGGACGTGATCGCTGCGCGTGGCGGCTAGCGTAAAGCAGGTCATCATGGCCGCATCCTGCCGATGCAGACCATATCTTGCGACGCCGGCCGATGACGCCGCGGCCAGACGCGCGCTCAACTCGCGTTCGAGATCAGGCGTGCAATCGAGCACCATCCGCAGGCCATCGT
>DATHPL010000494.1:0-4766 GCA_035483915.1 Bradyrhizobium sp. | reverse complement strand
AGTGCCGCCGCTCCGGCCGCTGCCGCGCAAGCTCCGGGCTTCTATCGCTATAAGGTCGGCACCATCGAATGCACCTCGATCAATGACGGCGCCCGCTCGTTTCCTCTGCCGGACAAGTGGGTGACCAATGTGAGCAAGGATACGGCGCTGGCCGCCGCAGAAGCCGCCTATATGCCGAAAGGCATGGTGACGGTGCCGTTCAATCCGCAACTGATCAATACCGGCGGCAAGCTCGTGCTGCTCGACTGCGGCAACGGCGTCTCGGTTCTTGAGCCAACCAAGGGTCAGGCCGGTCGCACGCTGCAAAATCTGGCTGCTGCGGGCGTCGATCCCAAGAGTATCGACATTGTCATCATGTCGCATCTGCATCCGGACCACACCAACGGCATCCGCGCCGCCGACGGTTCGATGGCGTTTCCGAATGCACAAATCATGGTGCCGGCCAAGGATTGGGAATTCTGGATGAGCGATGAAAACGCCGCCAAGGCCCAGTCGAATGAAATGATGAAGGGCTATTTCGCCAACGTCAAAAAGATCTACACCGGCATCGAATCCAAGGTCACGAAGTTCGATTGGGACAAGGAAGTCGCACCGGGCATTACCTCGATTGCCGCTCCCGGTCATACGCCGGGACACACCGCATTTGCGGTAGCCTCCGGCGGATCGAAGGTGCTGATCCAGTCCGACGTCACCAACATTCCGGAATTTTTCCTGCGCAATCCGGATTGGCATGTCGCCTACGATTTCGATCCGGAACTCGCGCAAAAGACCCGGCACAAGTTCTACGACATGGCATCCGCCGAGAAGGCGACGGTGGTAGGCTTCCACTTCCCGTTCCCGGCCGTCGGCCATGTCGAGAAGGATGGCAAAGGCTACCGCTTGATCCCGGTGGCCTTCAATCCGGTGCTCTGAGCGCGCCGATTGATCGTATGCTAACGAACAGGTCGCCTGGTAAGGCGGCCTGTTTTCGTTCGGGAAACTATTTCTTGAACGGATCGGTGCGCTCCGCCTATTTCATGCACTTGCATCTTTTGTGGACCGCGCTAGGGTGGCGCGGAAATCCCGTCTTCCGCACCTCGCGCATCCATCGAAGGAAATCGCATGTCCAACCCGCATCACATCGTCGTCATCGCCGGCAGCCTCCGCAAGGAGAGCTTCACTTTAAAGATCGCCAACGCGCTGGCCAAACTGGCACCGCCGTCGCTCAAGCTCGACGTTGTCACGCCGCACGGTATTTCGTTTTTCAACCAGGATCTGGAAGGCAATCCGCCGGCGGACTGGACCGCGTTCCGGGAGAGGATTCAGAAGTCGTCGGGCGTTATCTTCGTCACACCGGAATATAATCGGGCGATTCCTGGTGTGCTGAAGAACGCCATCGACGTTGCCTCCCGCCCGTACGGCAAGAGCTCGTTCCTCGGCAAGCCGATCGGCATCGTCTCCAATTCGCCGGGACCGCTTGGCGGCGTCAACGCGGCCAAGACGCTGCAAAATGTCCTGCCGGGCATTTCCGGGCCGATCATGGGGCAGCCCGAGACCTATCTAAATGGGGTTGGTGACGCCTTCGACGAAAAGGGCAACGTCACCAAGGAATCCCTGAAAACGGTACTGCAGCAGTATATCGACGCCTTTGCCGCCTTCGTCGAAAAGCAGCACAGATAAGCGAGACTTTACGGCTCGGAATTGTCGGGTTTGAGGGCATGTTTAGCATTCCCTTAACCCGGCCGGGCGATGTTTGGCGCCATGGTTTCTCGCAGGCGCCTCAAGTCGTTTCTGACCGGTCTCGCCCTCTATACGATGGCGGCAGGCATGGTCGGCTATTTCGGCATCAATGCTTATACGGGAAAATATGGGCTGAACGCCCGTCTGGAGCTCGATCAGGAAATCGTCGCGCTGACGTCCGAACTGGCGCGCCTGAAAAAAGAGCGGCTCGAGGGCGAACAGCGGGTTTCGCTGCTTCGGTCCGACCGGCTGGACCCGGATATGCTCGACGAACGTGCTCGCTACCAGCTCGACTATGCCAACCCGCACGACTTGGTTCGGATGTCCAATCCGAATTGAATTGATCGTCAAATTACAAATTCGCTCCAAATAGATTTCGAAAATGTCGCGCCGCACTGCAGTGCGGTATGACGAGTCTTATTCCGGCTTGCGCAAATCCTTTCATGGCGGTTTGAGTTAAGCTAGAGAAAGCAAATTCGCTCTCTCATCCGGAAATGCCATGGCCACTCCCAAAAAAAGCGCCGCCAACGAAACCGCTCAGGAGCAGGGGGCGCCGCCGCCCTTCACCAGGGAGCAGGAGCTGAAGGCGCTGCGTGACATGCTGCTGATCCGCCGGTTCGAGGAAAAGGCCGGCCAGCTCTACGGAATGGGTGCGATCGGCGGATTCTGCCACCTCTATATCGGCCAGGAAGCGGTCGTCGTCGGGATGCAGATGGCCCTGAAGAAGGGCGACGAGGTCATAACCGGATACCGCGATCACGGGCATATGCTGGCCTGTGGAATGGATGCCAAGGGCGTGATGGCTGAGTTGACCGGACGCCGCGGCGGCTATTCCAAGGGCAAAGGCGGCTCGATGCACATGTTCAGCAAGGCCGAGAACTTCTACGGCGGCCATGGCATCGTCGGCGCGCAGGTTTCGCTCGGCACCGGCCTCGCCTTTGCCAACCGCTATCGCGGCAATGATTTTGTCAGCCTGACTTATTTTGGCGACGGCGCCTCAAACCAGGGCCAGGTCTATGAGAGCTTCAACATGGCGGAGCTCTGGAAACTTCCGGTGATCTACGTCATCGAGAACAACCGTTACGCCATGGGCACCTCCGTGACGCGTTCTTCGGCCCAGACCGATTTCTCCAAGCGCGGCATCTCCTTCAACATTCCTGGCGAGCAGGTCGATGGCATGGACGTTCGCGCCGTGAAGGCTGCGGCCGACAAGGCCGTCGCCTGGTGTCGCGCCGGCAAGGGGCCTTTCATCCTTGAAATGCAGACCTATCGCTACCGCGGGCACTCGATGTCGGATCCGGCGAAGTACCGTACCCGCGAGGAGGTCGACAAGGTCCGTCACGACAGCGACCCGATCGAACAGGTCCGCAACCGCTTGCTCGCGGCGAAAATGAGCGAGGACGAGTTGAAGAAAATCGACGCCGACGTTCGTGAAATCGTCAACGCGGCGGCGGATTTCGCCCAGCACGACCCTGAGCCCGAAGCGTCCGAACTCTATACCGACATCTATCGATAAGCGTTCGCGGCGCTGGATGTGCGCGGTCAAAAGATGAATTTGCGGAGTTGATATGCCCATTCAAGTACTGATGCCTGCTTTGTCGCCGACGATGGAGAAGGGCAATCTCGCCAAGTGGCTGAAGAAGGAAGGCGAGACGATCAAATCGGGCGATGTCATCGCCGAAATCGAAACCGACAAGGCCACGATGGAAGTCGAGGCGACCGACGAGGGTACGCTCGGAAAAATCCTGATTCCTGAAGGCACCGCCGACGTCGCCGTCAACACGCCGATTGCAACCATTCTCGCAGATGGCGAAAGCGCGGCCGATCTTTCCAAGGCGCCCGCGCCGGCCAAACAGGAGAAGCCGGCTGAGGCGCCGGCCGCCGAGGCGAAATCGGCGCCAGCTCCGAAAGAAGAAGCCGCGCCGGCCGCTCCAAGCGCCGCCGCTGCGCCTGATCCGGAAATACCGGCCGGCACCGAAATGGTGACCATGACCATCCGCGACGCGTTGCGCGACGCGATGGCGGAGGAAATGCGCCGCGACCCGGACGTGTTTCTGATGGGCGAGGAGGTCGCCGAATATCAGGGCGCCTACAAGGTCAGCCAGGGCCTGCTGCAGGAATTCGGCGCTCGGCGCGTCATCGATACGCCGATCACCGAACACGGCTTCGCCGGCATTGGCGTCGGCGCGGCGATGACGGGCTTAAAGCCGATCGTCGAGTTCATGACCTTCAACTTCGCCATGCAGGCGATCGACCAGATCATCAATTCGGCGGCGAAGACGCTCTATATGTCGGGTGGACAGATGGGCTGCTCGATCGTGTTCCGCGGTCCGAATGGCGCGGCCTCGCGCGTTGCCGCCCAGCACAGCCAGGATTATTCGGCCTGGTACTCGCAGGTTCCCGGTTTGAAGGTGGTCGCGCCATTCTCGGCCGCCGACTACAAGGGTTTACTGAAGGCAGCGATCCGCGACCCCAATCCGGTGATCTTCCTCGAGAACGAAATGCTCTACGGCCATTCCGGGGAAGTGCCGAAACTCGACGACTATGTGATCCCGATCGGCAAGGCGCGCGTGGTACGCAGCGGCAACCATGTCTCGATCATCTCATGGTCGAACGGCATGTCTTACGCACTGAAGGCGGCCGATGAGCTTGCCAAGGAAGGCATCGAAGTCGATCTGATCGACCTGCGATCGCTGCGTCCGCTCGATACCGACACCATCGTCACGTCGGTGATGAAGACCGGGCGTGCCGTCACCGTCGAGGAGGGCTGGCAGCAAAATGGTGTGGGTGCCGAAATTGCGGCGCGGATCATGGAGCACGCCTTCGACTACCTCGATGCGCCGGTGACGCGCGTTTCGGGCAAGGATGTGCCGATGCCGTACGCAGCCAATCTGGAAAAGCTCGCACTGCCCTCGGTGGCTGAAGTGGTCGCGGCCGCTAAAGCTGTTTGTTATCGCTGACAGAGCAGGGCTCAACACATGCCAATCAATATTCTGATGCCCGCATTGTCGCCGACGATGGAGAAGGGCAACCTCGCCAAGTGGCTC
>DATHPL010000493.1:0-4630 GCA_035483915.1 Bradyrhizobium sp. | reverse complement strand
TCGCAGGCCTGGATGCCGCGCTTGAGCGGTTCGATGCCGTGCTTGAAGATGACGTTCTCCGACATCCGCACCTTGACGCCGATCAGGAAATCCTGGTTTTCGGCAAGCCCCATCGCGCAGGCTTCGACCTGCGCATTGTCGATGTTGTAGAGTTCGGCGACCGGGAAAGCCGACAGTCCGTTGTTGGCGATATGGAGGAAGGCATACATCCGCGCCCGCGTTTGGGCTACGATGAAACGGCGCAGCGCGGCGAGATTGTTGACGCCGGCGTCGCCGGCCGACACCACCGTAGTGGTGCCCTGGAATTGTACGAGTTCGTCGGCGGGAATGCCGATCGCCGAACCGTAGGGGTAAACATGGCAATGCAGATCGACCAAACCCGGCGTGACGAGCTTGCCCGACGCATCGATGGTCTTGGCGGCGCGTGCGGCCGGAATTTCCGGCTCGACCGCCTCGATCACGCCCCAGCGGATACCGATATCGCGCTTTCCGCGCAGTGACTGGCTCGGATCGAGCACGTCGCCGCCCTTGATCACCAGGTCGAATTTGTCGTTCGGCCCCATCGCGGCCAAGGCCGTTGACGTCGACAGAGCGGCAGCGGCGGTGCCCGCCAGAAAATGACGGCGTGACAGTTCGGACATATAGGCGTTCTCCCCAAAAGCTTGGATTTTTCTTATTGCCCAATGATGCGATGGCCTGAGCGTTTGCGCAAGCCGCAGGCCACTCCCGCGTCTGAGGCAACTGGTCTCAGCGATACTGTTGGCATACTCTCTCCAGAGGGCCGTAGAGCCCGAAGGGGAGACGCTTCATGATCGGCCTTCGACTGCTCGCGACCACACTCTGTTTCCTTGCCTCCGGCATCGTTTTCGCGGCGGACTTGCCGCGCGCGAAGCCCGAGGAAGTCGGAATGTCCAGCGAGCGGCTGGTGCGCATCGCTGAAGTGTTGAAAGCCGATATCGCCGCGGGCCGCATTCCCGGCGCGGTCATCGCGATTGCGCGCCACGGCAGGCTAGTGGCACTCGATGCCTATGGCTGGCGCGACAAGGCGGCTGGTGTCGCGATGACCACCGACACCATCTTCAATATCGCTTCCATGACCAAGCCGATGACGACGGTCGGCGCGCTGATGCTGTATGAACGCGGCCAACTCCTGATCGGCGATCCCCTGTCGAAATATTTTCCGAAATTCGCCGAGATGCGGGTCGCCGCGCGCGATGCCAGTGGCGAACCGACGGCCGAGACCGTACCGGCCGTCAGGCTGATCACGATCCAGGACCTGATGCGCCACACCTCCGGGATCGTCTACGGCGGCCGCGGCACGACGCTGGTGCATAAGATGTATCCGGCCGGCAGCGGCGATGCCTCGCGGGAATATGACGGCGCGGCCTTCATCGACAAACTGTCTTCGCTGCCGCTGCTGTATCAGCCCGCAACCGTCTGGGATTACGGTTTTGGCCTCGACCTGCTCGGCCTGACGATCGAGAAGATCTCCAGCCAGACGCTCGGGCAATATCTCAAGGCCAACCTGTTCACACCGCTCGGCATGAACGATACCGGCTTTTCGATTTCCGCCGATCAGGCTGCACGCTATGCGAAGCCGCTGCCCATCGATCCCGACACCGGAAAGCCTCAGGCCCGCAGCCCCGAACTGACGCAGCCGCTTAAATTCGAATGCGGCGGCGGCTGTGCGGCTTCCACCGCCTCGGATTATTTGCGTTTTGCGATGATGCTGATGAACCAGGGCCGCAGCGGCGAAGCGCGCCTGCTCGGTCCGAGGACGGTCGCTTATATGCTGTCGGACCAGCTCGGTCCGAATATCAGGAATCTGATCGGCAACGCCGATCCGACTCGCGCCGACTACGGTTTCGGCCTCGGGCTTGCGGTGCGCACAACGCCGGGCGTCATTAAGATGATGGGTTCGGTCGGCCAGTTCTCCTGGCCCGGCGCCAGCGGCACCGACTGGTGGGTCGATCCAAAGGAAGATCTCGCCGTGGTCTTTATGTCGGCCGCACCCGGGCCTACCCGCTGGCACTATCGCCAAACGATCAATGCGCTCGTCTATCAGGCGATCGTCGACTGACTTCGTGTGACGCATAAGAATATCGATGGAACATTTCCAAGCTGAACAGCCGTTCAGAATTCTCTCGCGATTCCCGCGGAACGTTCCCTCCTGCTGTGAAGTTTAACCTTCACTCACATGGAGGAGAATGACATGAAGAAGCTTGCTTACGTTATCGCCGCCCTCAGTGCGATCGCTATCGCGGCGCCGTCCATTGCCAGCGCTGAGACCGTTGTGATCAAACGCCACGGTCATCATGATTGGCATCATGACCGGCACCACCACGACAGGACGGTGGTCATCAAGAACCATCGCCACGAAGGCTAAGGCCGACACAGGAATGGCCCCGCTAGTGTCAGCACTAGGGGGCCATTCTCTTTTTCAGGCTTCACTCAAGTGAAGGCTAGTCCCATGCCGGCGCAAAACTCGGATTAACGCAGCGCCGGTCCTTTGGCAGACCCGCGATCGCCTGCAGGTCCTCGTCATCGAGCCCGATGTTCAGCGCATCGAGATTGGCCCGCTGGCTCTCGGCGCGCGAGGCCTTCGGGATCGCCGCTACGCCGTCCTGGTCGAGCAGCCATTTCAGCGCCACCTGCGCGGCACTTGCGCCATGCTTGTTGCCGATTGCAACCAGCGTCTCGTTGGCGGCCGCCTTGCCTTGCGCGAGCGGACAATAGGCCACCAGCGGGATCGACTTGGCCGCGAGATATTTGCGCAAGTTCGTCTGATCGAGCATCACATGATACTCGACCTGATTGCAGGCGATCGGCGCCTTGATCTCTTCGACGACCTTCTTCAACAGCGCGACGTTGAAATTGGCGACGCCGATGGCGCGCGTGCGGCCTTCCTGCTTGAGCTTCATCAGGGTTTCGAACATCGACGTCAGGTTCATGTTCGGCGCCGGCCAGTGCACGAGATAAAGATCGATCTGATCGAGCCGGAGCTTCTTCAGGCTGGCATCGAAGGCGCGGCGCATTGCGTCCGGCGCGAGATTTTCATTCCAGACCTTGGTCGTAATGTGCAAATCCTTGCGCGCGACGTTTGAGGCCGCAATCGCCGCACCGATCGCTTCCTCGTTGCCGTACATCTCCGCGGTGTCGATGTGGCGATAGCCGAGCGCGATCGCGCTTTCCACCGCCGCACGGCAGGCATCGCCCTGCATGCGATAGGTGCCGAGCCCAAGGCGCGGCAGGCTGATGCCCTGCGTTTGCAATTGTTCCATGTTTATGAACTCCGAAGATTGGCAACCCTTGTCCGCGCAGGGGCGTAGAGAAATGATTTAAGGCGAGACTTTGAGCGAAATCGTCTGCGGCTGATAATGTGCCGATACCGCAGCCATCAAATCAAGATGGCGTCATAACCGCCATCGACCTATCGCTTCCAATTGCAGATACCGCCCGAGCGGCAAGGCCAGACTTGGACGCTGGTGTCGCGGGCCTGCGCCTCCACAGGATTCCGCCCGTGAAGCGCCACCAGCGCCCGCGGCTTGTGCGGCGCCGATCGGTCCGCCGCTCGCACACGGGCCGCGCGCATGCCGGAAGCAGCGGTTCGGATCGCGGTCTTGGACGTGAAGTGCTTAGACGTGGAGTTCTTGGGCGTGGAAGTCTTGGGCGTAGAGTCGTTCTCGGCATGGACCGTAGCCGTGGCCACGGTCTTTGGATCGACCACGAGTTCTGCGCTGGCCGGCGCAGCGTCCTTGCCGCGATCGACCGTCACATCCAGAGGGCCGGGAGCAAAGCTTGCGGCGGGCCCAAGCGGCTTGGGCGACAACACCGCTTTGGAGAGATCGAGATTAAGGAATTCGTTGGGGCGGTATTGCTGCGCGGCCGAGAGGCCGCTCCAAGCCACTACCATCACGCCAAGGGCGACAAAGCACACTCGATTCAAGACCATCAAGGCCTCCCACAGCCAATTCCCGCCCATCCCGGCTATGTAGGGAAAGAAGCCGCCAATTCCAGTGGATTTGACCGGCAAGGTTACCGCGACAGTCCCTCGTCTGCGGCATTTCCTCTCACACAATCGATAGTTCCCTCGGTGAAGGGCTTCCTGTATAGGGTGCGGCGCCGGGCTAAATCAGAACTTGTCGTGTTGGCTGAAAGGATTGCCATGCCCGCTGCGCCGTTTTTGACCCGTCTGCTGCCCGTTTTATTTGCAGTCTTCTCGCTGGTGATGTCCGCGCCGAAGGCCAACGCGGAGGACAAGGTGCTGCGGGTGGGCACGCTGAAACTCATTCATGGCATCACCCCCTATTTCTACGAGAAGTTCGCGCCTCCCGGTTACAAGATCGAAGTCGTTCCCTTCGAAAGCCCGACCGACGGCAAGAATGCGGTGCTGACCGGCACGGTCGATACCTGCATCCACGGCATTGCCGCGTTCCTGCTCGGCGCCGCCGCTGGCGAACCCGTCGTGATCGTCGCGGCCGCCACCAACCGCGGCATGGGCATCGTCGCCGACGCCAAATCCGACATCAAGACGATCAAGGATTTGAAGGGCAAGCGCGTCGCGATCACCCCGGGCTCGACGCAGGAAGTCGTCATCCTCGAGCGGTTGAAGGCCGAAGGCATGACGGTA
>DATHPL010000492.1:0-6696 GCA_035483915.1 Bradyrhizobium sp. | reverse complement strand
CGTCGGCATTGCCGGCGGCAAGGAGAAATGCCACTGGCTTACCTCCGAACTCGGCTTCGATGCCGCGGTCGACTACAAGGACGGCGCGGTATTCAAGGCGCTGAAGGCGGCTGCGCCAAACGGCATCGACGTCTATTTCGATAATGTCGGCGGCGAGATTCTTGAGGCGTGTCTGGCGCAGATGAACAATCGTGGCCGGATCGCCTGCTGCGGTGCGATCTCGCAATATGACGGCGCACCGTCGGCGACCGGACCGCGCGGCGTGCCCGGCCTGATTGTCGTCAAGCGCCTCACCATGCAGGGCTTCATTGTGACCGACTATATGGAGCGGCGCAACGAGGCGATCCGCGACCTCCAGTCCTGGGTCGCATCAGGTACGCTCAAGGTCCAGGAGGACGTGATCGATGGCCTTGAGAACACGCCGAAGGCGCTGATCGGATTGCTTGCCGGCGAGAACCGCGGCAAACGGATGATCAAGGTGTGATGCAACTTCGGGCGGCTTGAGATTCATCCGCCAGGCAATTGACTTGTGGCGGCGAAGAACGACAATGAACCGCCGCCGATATTTCACGACCAATATATTATTTAACGTCGGCCAAAACGACGGCTCGCGGCAAAAACGACAGGGAGGACGCCCATGATCGGCATGTTGAGCCGCAAGGCGGCGCTTTGGATGTTGATGGTGACCGTGGGCATCGCTATTGCCACGCCCGCCCGCTCACAAGCCCCGACCGACGCCCAGCGAAGCGCGATCCGAGCCGAATGCCGTTCGGACTACGAAGCCCATTGCGCCAGCGTTCCGCCAGGCGGAATGGCGTCGCTGCAATGCCTGCAGAAAAATATGTCGAGCCTCTCGTCGGGTTGTCAAAGCGCCGTGCGCGCCGTCGGAACTCCGTCTGAATCCAGGGCCGAGCCACCGACAGCTCCTGCCAAGACGGAGTCTGAGCCGGCCGTTGCACCCAAGGAAGAGTCTGCCGCGGCTCCGGCCCGGCCGGCTGCCGAGGGCGCGGCCACTCCGAAGGCAGCCACCGCGACCAGCAAGCCGAGCAATGCGAACATTGCCGCGATCCGTAGCGCGTGCCGAAGCGACTATTCGAGGGTTTGCGCTGGAGTACCGACCGGTGGTGCCCCTGCATTGCAGTGCCTGGAAAAGAACAAGTCGAGAGTCTCGGCAGCTTGCCAGAAGGCCGTGGCTGCCGTGAGCGACCATGCCGCGCCACCGACGGCTGGCGGCACCGCTGTTCCAGCTACCGAGGCGACGGCCAGCCCGGCGGGCGCGCCGGCTGCGGCGGTATTGGTGCTTCGGCCGATGCGACCGCGCGAAGAACTGTTCGTGCTGCGGTCGGCATGCGGCCTCGACGCCCGCGCGCTTTGCGCCGGCGTCGCCCCCGGCGGCGGCCGGCTTATGCAATGCCTGGCGGCACGGTCCGCCTCGCTCTCCCCGGATTGCCGTGACGTGTTGTCTGAATTCGCAGCACAATAAGTCGCAAGCGCGTCAGACATTTTGTCTGACTGCTTTGCTTCGGGGTGTTTTCTTCGGTGGATTTTTGATGGCGCCAAAAGCCGGCACCGGATAGGATGGCCCTAATCAACAGTATACTGTCGATCCAGGGAGGAAGACGTGCGTACCGCCGTCATCGGCGGAGGCCCCGGCGGCCTCTATTTCAGCTATCTCTGGAAAAAGCGCCACCCCGACGCGCAGATCGATCTGTTCGAACAGAACCCCGCGGGCGCGACCTGGGGGTTTGGCGTGGTGTTTTCCGAACAGGCGCTTGAGTTCCTGCGCGCCGACGATCCCGACACGGTGGATGCGATCGCGCCGCGGATGGAGAGCTGGAAGAACATCACCCTCAACCTGCGTGGCGAAAGCGTCGAGATCGACGGCGTCGGATTTTCCTCGATCGGCCGGCTCGATCTGCTCCGGATCTTGCAGGCCCGCGCGGCTTCCGTAGGAGCCGCCCTGCATTTCGAGACGCAAGTCTCGCTCGATCAATTGAGCGGCTATGACCTGATCGTCGCCGCCGATGGTCTCAACTCCATGGTGCGCCGGACCTTCGAAGGCGATTTCGGCACATCACTCTCTTACTCCTCCAATAAATTCGCCTGGTACGGCACCACCAAGCGCTTCGAGACGCTGTCGCAGACCTTCGTGCAGACCGACCTCGGCAGTTTCAACGCCCACCATTATCGCTATTCGCCCAATATGAGCACCTTCCTGGTCGAGTGCGATCTGGCAACCTGGCAAGCCTACGGCTTCGCCGACAAGACAATCGAGGAATCCAGGGCGATCTGCGAAAAGGTATTTGCCAAAACCCTCGATGGCCATGACTTGATCTCGAACAAATCCGTCTGGCGCAATTTTCCGTGGGTCTGGAACGAGCGCTGGTTCTTCAAGAACATGGTGTTGATCGGTGACGCCTTGCACTCGGCACATTTCTCGATCGGCTCCGGAACGCGGCTCGCAATCGAGGACGCGATCGCGCTCACCAAGGCGTTGGAGTCGGAGCGCGCCGTCAGTGACGCACTTGGCCTTTATCAGAGCGAGCGCCAGCCGATCGTGAAGAAACTGGTGACGGCCGCACGCACCAGCGCCGACTGGTATGCGACATTCCCCGAGCATATGAAGCTGGACTTGATAGATTTCGCCTACAGTTACATCACCCGTTCGGGACGGATCGACGATGCGCGCTTGCGCGCGATGGCACCTGCTTTCATGGCCCGCTACGAAGCGTCGCGGCGACGCTCCGCCAGCGGAGGCAGGCCATGACGCCTACGGCATCGCTGGAGATCGCCGATCAGGTGCCGACCGACAGCGCCGGCGCGCGCGAGATCGGCTTTGCGATTCCGAGCGTCTACAACGCAAGCCGCATTCTCTTCGACAATCTCGCCAGGGGTAACCGCGATCGCATCGCACTCACCGGCCCGCTTGGTGTCGTGACCTACGCAGAACTATGCGCGGAAGCCTCACGCTGGGGTCATGCCCTGATCTCGCTCGGGCTGAAGCGCGGCGATCGCGTGCTGATGTTTCTCGACGATACGCCCGCCTACCCCGCGGCGTTCTTTGGCGCGGTGCGTGCCGGATTTGTACCGCTGTTGATCAACACGCTAACGCCGCCGGACCTGCTGCAATTTTATCTGGCGGATTCCGCTGCGACCGTTGCTATCGCCGACGCGGAGTTTTGTGCGCGCTTCGACGAAGTCGCCTGCAAGGACACGGCGTTGCGGACGCTGATCGTGGTCAACGGCGAGGCGTCCGGTCACGCGGTCGCGAAGACGGTGATCGCCAAAGACTGGCCGGCGGGCTTTCCGGATCAACTCACCGAGGCCGATACGCATCGCAACGAAATGGCGTTCTGGATGTACTCGTCGGGCTCGACGGGAAGGCCCAAGGGCATCGTCCATTTGCAGCACGACATGGCCTATAGCGACCAGGCCTACGCGCGGAATTTTTTGAAGCTCACGCCCGGCGACATCTGCTTCTCCGTGCCGAAGATGTTCTTCGCCTATGGCTTCGGCAATTCCGTCACCTTTCCGTTCTCGGTCGGCGCGGCGACGCTGCTGCTGCCGGGCCAACCCAGACCGCAGGCGATTTTCGAGGCGATCGCCCGCTATCGCCCGACGGTCTTCTTCGGCCTGCCAACGCTTTATACCTCGCTGACCAAGGCGGAAGGCGCCTCAACGGGGGATTTTTCTTCGCTGCGGCTGGCGGTATCGGCCGCCGAGGTGTTGTCATCAGAGGTCTTCAACGACTGGAAGAAGCTGACCGGTCTTGAGATCATGGAGGGTCTCGGGTCGACCGAAGTGCTGCACATCTATCTCTCCAACCGGGCGGAGACAAAAAAGCTCGGCGCCGCCGGCCTTCGCGTCCCCGGTTACGAGATCGTGCTGAGAGACAGCGACGGCAACGAGGTTGGCGACGATGCCGAAGGCATTTTGTGGGTGCGGGGCGATTCCAATACGCCGCTCTACTGGAACCGGCCCGACAAATCGGCGGAGACCATCCGCGAGGGCGGCTGGATCTATACCGGCGACCGCTTCGTGCGTGATCGCGAAGGTTTTTATTTCTTCCGCGGCCGCGCCGACGACCTGATCAAGATTTCCGGGCAGTGGGTCTATCCGCTCGAGGTCGAGCTGTGTCTGGCCGAACACCCGGACGTGCGCGAGTGCGCGGTCTTTGCCGCCGAGCTGCCGGATCGGCGGATGACGCTCAAAGCCGTCGTCGTGATGAACAAGGCCGCGGCCGATGTGAGCGAAACGACGAAGCGCCTGCAGGATTTCGTCAAGGCAAAATTGTTGCCTTATAAATATCCGCGCGAAATCAAATTCATCGATGAATTGCCGAAGACCGGCACCGGCAAGATCGACCGCCAAGCCGTGATGCGGATGTGATCAAACTCTCCGTCGTCCCTGCGAACGCAGGGACCCATACCCCGCGGCGACTGTTTTTAAAAAAGTAGATAACGAGCGGCGTGGAAAAACATTACCGTCTGTGGTTATGGGTCCCGGATCGCGCTCGCTGCACTCGCTTGTCCGGGACGACGGAGATAGTTGGCCGCTACCCCTTCAACCCCGTCCCGCCGTAGAGCCAGGCGAGATCGTCGTGCCATTCCTCTTGCGACTTCGCGCTCATGATGGCGTTGCGAAGGCGCGCATGTTCGCCGGTGGGGTGATAGATGTGCTCGCCTATGACGCGCGAGAGCAGTTGCACCTTTGCCGTGCGAGGGAAACGCAGTTCGCGGTATTTTTCCAATGCGACAGCGTGATCGCTCCCGTGGCTGCCCAGCATATGCGACAGACACACCGCGTCTTCCATCGCCTGGCAGGCGCCTTGCGCAAAATATTGCAGCATCGGATGGGCGGCATCGCCGAGCAGCGCCACCCGGCCATCGATCCAGCGTTCGGTCGGATCGCGGTCGCAGAGCACCCAGAGCTTCCAGTTGGTGCCGTGGCGGATGATGTCGAGCGCACGCTCATGAATATGCGCAAACCCTTTCATCACCTCTTCTTCCGGTACCGGCTTGCCGGCCACTGGCTCCGGCGCATCGTTGTGGCAGGTGACGACGAGGTTGAACACTTTCCAGCCCGACAGCGGGTAATGCACGAGATGGCATTTCACCCCGGCCCATAGCGTCGCCGCGTTCCAGCGCAGATCTTCCGGCATCTGGTCGGTCGGAATCACCGAACGGTAGGTGGTATGGCCGGAAACGCGCGGCTTGCCGTCGCCAACGACTTGTTTGCGGACGTTCGACCATAGCCCGTCCGCACCGATCAAGAGCGAGCCGGTGACGCGATTGCCGGAGGCCAGGCGCGCAGTGACCGACGAGCCGTCCTGATCGTAGCCCACCACTTCCGAGCTGACGCGCAGGTCGATCAGGTCACTGTCGCGACAGGCTTTCAGGAAAACGCCGTGCAGGTCACCACGATGCACCACGGCATAGGGATTGCCGAAGCGTCCACGAAAAGCCTCACCGAGATCGACATGGCAGATTTCCTGCGCCGTCATCGCATCCATCAGCCGAAGCTGGTCGACATAGACCGCCATGTTGCGCGCGGCTTCGCCGACGCCGAGATAGTCGAAGGCATGAAACGCGTTCGGCCCGAGCTGGATGCCGGCGCCGATCTCGCCCAGGGCGGAAGCCTTCTCGAGCAGGATCGAGCGAATGCCTTTTTGGGCCAGCCCCACCGCCACGGCGAGGCCGCCGATGCCGCCGCCCGCGATCAGGACCGGTTGTGCGCCTGCGCCCGCCATCAGCTCGCCTTGCCCAAATGTTCGAGCGCATCTTCCGCGCGCAGCGGCACGCGCGAGGCCTCGTTGTTGAGATCGACGAGTTGTTCCAGCAGCGTCAGCAGCGTCTTGCGGTCGGCGGGCTTGAGCGGCTGCAAAATCCGCGCCTGGACGCGATCGACCGACGGCATGATGTCGCGCAACAAATTCATGCCGGCCTTGGTCAGATACAAAAGCTTGACGCGCTTGTCTTCGGGCGCGGGCTTGCGTTCGACATAGCTTTTTGCCTCCAGCCGTTCGATCACGCTGCCGAGCGTCGAACGGTCGAACGCGATCACCGCGGAGAGCCGCGTGGCGTCGATGCCCGGATGGGTGCGGATCGCGATCAAGGCGGCATATTGCACCGGCGTCAGGTCGAAGGCCTTGCATTCCTCGATAAAGATCGCGACCGCGATCTGCTGCATGCGGCGGAACAGATAGCCGGGTGCGGTGTAGACCGCGTCCATCGTCACGGTGTCAGCTTTATTCGGCATCGGGCTGTCGCTCCGGTGCGGCGTCAGCGAACGCCTTGAGTTGTTTCGCAGCCGCTTCCGCCGTGAGCAGGCGCGGAAAAGCGGCGACATCGACGCCGAAGCGGCGCGCATTGGCGAGTTGCGGCACGAGACAGAGATCCGCAATGGTCGGCGCGTCACCAAAACAAAATGGCGCCGCCTCATGCGCGATCAGCTTCTCGCACGCGCTCAAACCTTCACGGTTGGCCCACGCCGCCCAGTCCGTGACCTTTTCTTCCGCGAGACCGAGCTCGCGCAGGCGGCTCAGGATTTTCAGGTTCTGGACCGGGTGGGTATCGCAGGCGAGCGCCTGTGCAAAAGCGCGCACCTGGGCCCGGCGCAACGGCTCCTTTGGTAAAAGCGGCGGGGTGGGATGGGTTTCATCCAGCCATTCGATGATCGCGAGCGATTGCGTAAGGA
>DATHPL010000491.1:0-6692 GCA_035483915.1 Bradyrhizobium sp. | reverse complement strand
CAAGGCGAAGTTCGGCAACTTCCCGTCTTATGCCGGTTACACCGCCTATGACGAAGTCTATTACATCGCCGACGCCGTGAAGCGCGGCGGCTCGACCGACGCCGACAAGCTGGTCGAGGCGCTGGAGAAGACCGACTGGGTTGGAACGATCGGCCGGGTCCAGTTCTACGGCAAGGACGACCCGTTCACCCACTCGATCAAGTACGGCAAAGGCCTGATCACCGGCGCCATGCTGCAATGGCAGGACGGCGCGCAGGTCGCGGTCTGGCCGCCGGAAGTCGCCAAGGCCAAATTGAAGTTCCCGGCCTTCATCAAGGTCACGTCGAACTGATTTTCCAACAATGCTCCCGGGTTCCCCCGGGAGCATTTTTCATGACGTGACGTTCTCTTTCCAGGAGGGGGCAGCGGGGGCTGCCGCGGCGGGATAAATGCTGGCGTTTCAGATTCTGATCGACGGTTTTGCCATCAGTGCATTGTATGCGCTCGGCGCCACCGGATTTACCCTCATCTTCGGCGTCTCCGGCGTGCTCAACCTGTCCCATGGCGCCATCATGGTGCTGGCGGCGGTCGCCGCGTGGGCGGCGGCGAGCGTGCTGCATCTCGACACTTATTCGGGCGCACTGGTCGGCGTCGCGGTGGCGCTGGTTTCCGCGCTGATCACTTATTTTGCGGTGGTGCAGCCGATCCAGCGATCCCGACGCATTCCTAATGAGGAGAAGGAAATCTTCGTCCTCACCGGCACGCTGCTCTGGGGCATCATGATCCAGGAACTGATCGCCTATTTCTTCACCAACAACGCCAAGACCGTGCTGCCGATCGTCGAGGGCGTCGTCGATATCCTCGGCGTGCGCACGCCGCGCAACGAGATCTTCACCGCCTTTGTCTGCTGCCTTGTGATCGCGCTCCTCTGGCTGCTCGTGAACCGCACCCGCACCGGCAAGGCGGTGCTCGCAGCCTCGATGAATCCACGCGGCGTGACGCTGCTTGGGCTCGAACTCGGCAACATCTATGTCGTGGTCTGGGCGATCTACGGCATCCTCGCCGGCATTGCCGGCGTGCTGCTCGGCATGTTCCTAGGCGTCAGCTCCTACAGCGTCGGACCATTGACCGCGAGCGCGTTCTCGATCGTGGTGCTCGGCGGTCTCGGCAGCGTGTCCGGCTCGTTGATCGCCGCCTTCGTCGTCGGCTATCTCGAAACCCTGACCGCCTATCTGGTCTCGCCGGCATACCGGACCATCCCTGCCCTTCTGCTGCTGGTCGCCGTGATGTATGTGCGGCCGCAGGGCCTGCTCGGGAGAAGATGAGCATGGGCGGTTTCTTCAAGTCACGGCTGTTCTTCGTTTCTCTCGCGATCGTCATCATCGCGTCCACGCTGCCGCTTTATGTCTCCGGTTATGTACTGGGGCTGCTCACGGTCGCCTATTACTTCGGCGTGTTCGCGATGTCCTGGGATCTGCTGTTCGGCTTTGCCGGCGAGGTCAATTTCGGCCCGACCTTCCTGATCGGCGTCGGCGCCTACACCGCGGGCATTCTCAACAACCAGTATGGCTGGTCGGTCTATCTCTGCATCGTGCTTGGTGCGCTTGCTTCCGTCGTTGCGGGCGTGGTGCTGGCGCTGCCGGCTCTGCGGGTGCGCGGTCCCTATTTCGGCCTGACCACGCTGGTTGCGGTGTTGATGCTGCAAAATTTTGTCGTCGTGTTCGCCGATCTCACTGGCGGCGAGATCGGCCTGACGATTCCCGACGTGATTACGATCAATGCCAGTGCGAATTACTGGATCGCGCTCGGCTTCATGACCATCAGTGCGCTCATTCTGTATGGCCTGTCGCAATCGCCGATCGGCCTGGTGTTGCAGGCGAGCGGCCAGGATCCGGTGCAGGCCGGCGCGCTCGGCTTCAACATCGTCAAACACAAGCTCGCCGCGTTCATCGTCAGCGCATTCTTCTCCGGTCTCTCCGGCGCGCTTTTGGTGTTTTACTTCGGCACCGCCTCGGTCGGAACCGTGGTCGACGTCGCGGTCGGGGTGAACGTGATCGTCGCCGCTGTACTCGGTGGACGCCGCACCGTGCTGGGCGCAGCACTCGGCGCGATCTTCCTGATCGTCGCCGGCGAATTCTTGCGCCCCACCGGCGAGCTTGCGACCTTCATCGTCTCGGCGGTTGCGCTGCTCGTGGTGCTGTTCTTCCCCGGCGGATTCCTGGGCGCGGCCCTCTCGCATGAGGGGCGCAAATAATGGACGCGACCAACAACAATCCGCCAGTGCTTGAGGTCCGCGGCCTCACCAAGCGCTATGGCGGCCTCACGGCGGTGAAGAAGCTCGATCTCGAAGTTCACGCCGGCGAGATCTTCGGCCTGATCGGGCCGAACGGCTCCGGCAAATCGACCGCGATGAAGTCGATCATGGGGATCGAGCGCCCGACCGCGGGCGAAGTCATCTTCCAGGGCGAGAACATCGCAGGCCTGCCGGCGCATCAGATCGCGCGCAAAGGCTTCGGCATGGTGTTCCAGCACTCGCGGCCGCTCAACCGGCAGACGGTGCTGGAGAACATCATGGTGGCGCTGTTGCCGGACAGTCTCTTCATGCTGTTTCCGGACAAGGCGCTGACCGAGCGCGCCAAGTGGATCGCCAATCGCGTCGGTTTGGGCGCGGTGATGGATCGCCGGCCGCCGACCTTGCCCTTTGCCGATTTGCGGCGGCTCGAACTCGCCAAAGCGATCGCGCGTGATCCCAAGGTGGTGCTGGTCGACGAACCCTTTGCCGGACTCACGCTTGCCGAAGTCGGCACCTTCTCGGAACTGATCAAGAGCTTTCGCGACGAAGGCCGCGCAGTCCTGCTGGTCGACCACAACGTCAAGAGCGTTGCGGCGCTGGTCGATCGCGTGCTCGCGATGTATCTCGGCGAGAAGATCGTCACCGGCCGAGCTGACGAGGTCATGCGCAACGAAACCGTGCGGCGCGTCTATCTCGGCGGCGCGATCGAGACCTCGGCGCGGCCCGAGACCAGTTTCAAGGACAAGGTGCCGTTGTTGCAGGTCGAGAACGTCAGCGTGTTCTATGGCAAGGCGCAGGCGCTCGAGAACGTATCGATCCACGTCCATCAGGGCGAGTTCGTCTCGGTGGTCGGGTTGAACGGCGCCGGCAAGACCACGTTGTTCAACACCATCTCGGGCTTTCTGCCCTATAGCGGCGATATCATCCGCGACGGCGAAAAACTGCGCGGCATCAGCCCGGCCAAAATCGCACGCAGCGGCGTCGTGCAATGCCCGGAATCGCGCGAATTGTTCGGTGAGATGAGCGTGCGCGAAAATCTCGACCTCGGCGGCCAGCATTTGACCGAAGAGGACCGGCAAAAGCAGCTCACGTGGCTGTTCGAGTTGTTCCCGATCCTGAAAGAGCGTCAGGGCCAGATGGCACAAACGCTCTCCGGCGGCGAACAGCAGATGCTCGCAATCGGCCGGGCGCTGATGATGCAGCCCAAGATCCTGATCCTGGATGAGCCGACACTGGGCCTCGCGCCGGTTATTCTTGAGCAACTATCCAAGGCGCTGGAACGGCTGCGTCAGACCACGCCGATCACGGTGCTGCTCGGCGAGCAGAACGTGACGTTTGCGCTTCCGCATGCCGACCGCGTCTATGTGCTCGAACATGCGCGGATCGTCTGGGAAGGCGACCCCGGCCGCTTCGCCGCTGAAGCCGGCGAAGGGTACCTCTGAAAATCTCAGCGGGCGTTGACGGTATGCATCGGGACGGCCATGCCCGGTTGTTGCGCCGTCTCCATCGGCATGTCGTCGGCGATACCGCTACCGCCAAACTCCGCCTGTACGGCCTGTGATATCCAGATCGATGCCTTTGGATGGACGATGGCCAGAGCGATCAGCACAATCGCCATGAGCACGGGCAGGATGAGAAATCTAACGCCGCTTCTCGGTTCGGTCGCGTGGTCGCTCTTGCGTGATCGGTCGAACGGAGCATGCATGGACGCCTCCAATTTGAGGATGGTCCCTCAGTGCTCCTTCTAACCTGATCGCCATCATACGCGTGTGAACTGCTTCACAACACGACTACGCTTTTCGGGATTCAATTTTCGTCCGGTCCCGAGCCCGCGATTTCCTGCAACGGTTCGATGTCCAGCACGACGATGGCACCGTGCTCGAGGCGAACCCAGTTGCGGGAAGCCCAGGCGCGCAACTGCTTGTTGATGCTCTCGCGGGACATGCCGACCATCTCGCTGATTTCCTGTTGGGTGACCGCGATGGTGCGGCCGCCCTGCGCCACCTTGTGCCGCTCGGTGAGACGGATCAGGGCGCTGGCAAGCCGGCCCGGCAGATCCTGCAAGATGACTTCTTCGACCTGGTCAGAGGTCCAGCGCAGCCGCGCGCATAACAGTTCGATGAATTTCATCGCCAAGGCCGGCTGGCTTCGCACGAATGGCAGGAACTCGCGGCGGTCGATGACGAAAATCTCGCAATTGCTGTTAGCGGTGGCATCGGCCGTTCGGGCCTGGCCATCGAGCACGGCGACCTCGCCGACAATCTCGCCGGGCCCGATCAGGTTGAGAATCGCGCTGCGGCCGTCGGGCGAGGAAATGCTGATTTTCACCGTGCCCGATATCACCGCAATCAGGCTGTTGCCGGGATCGCCCTTGGAGAAGATCGTCGCCCCGCGCTTGAGCGTGGCATGTTTGGCGTAACGGCAAAGCTGCTCGAAGGCGTTTGCATCGAGGTCGCAAAAAATCTGGTGCCCGCGCAGCACCGCCAGTTTGCTGCTCGTTACCTGCCGGGGCTCCATTGTCTTGTCCTGGGGCACGCCCATCAGTTCTCCGGAACGCGAAAGCCGGCGCAAAACCCTGCCAAATGGTCATCCGATGGTCCGGACGGGGCAACGATTATGACAGCCGGAAGCAGCCTTTAAAGAATCCGTCCTGAATGAGGATTCAGGGAGTTTTCCCAGTAGTGCCGCAAAGATCGTCTAGGAACAAGCCCTGTTGTCAATGAAGCGCCCGCGGGGCACCCTGTTCCAATGGACGCAACCGTCACATTTAAAGTTAAAACTTCGATAAAGCAGGCCCCGCCGCTCCGGGGTTCGATGACCTGCGAGACGGCTTTTCGGACGGCCGCGACCCACTATCTCGTTCAGTTGACGGCACAGCAGCCGGGTACGTGTGCGGGCGAAGCCACGGCCCTTCACGCCATGCGCGTCGCCATGACCAGACTCAGGACTACAATTGCCCTGTTCTCGCCCATGGTTGATGGCGACGAACAGCTTCGGCTCGGCGCCGAATTGAAATGGCTGAACGCCCATCTCGGCATCGTCCGCGATCTCGATGTCGCACTCGAACGCCTGGCGAAAATCAGGGATCAAACGGGGGCAAGCGATCGGCCCTGGAAACAGGAGCGGGCCGCCTGCCAGCGCCACCTGACCCGCGCGCTGGGCTCGCCGCGGTATCGGCGACTGATCAGGGACCTCATCGCCTGGATCGAGAACGGCGACTGGTCGCGGAAGCGGAGCAAGACGGCCGCCGAGCGGCGCGCGCAGCCGGCGGCCGAATACTGCTCGGACACATTGAAGGAATGGCGAGCGAAGCTTTTGAAGAAAAGCCGCAAGCTGAAGGAATTCGGCGCGCGCAAACGCCACCGGGTGCGCCTTGCCAACAAGCGGCTCAGTTACGCCGTCGAGTCGGCGGCCGAACTGGCCCCGCCCGACCAGACGCCGGCGCGACTGGCGATGCTGAAGCATTTACGAAAAGCCCAGAAGTCGCTCGGACAGTTGAACGACGATGCCCGATTCCGCGCGCTTGCGGCAGCACTCGGCGAAGACAAGATGGACGAAAGCGATCTCGCGCTTGCGCCCAAACAAAAGAAGCGCCTGCTGCGAAAGGCGACAAGCGCCTATGAAGAGCTCGCGGCGCTTGGACCGCTGAGGATTTCGAGTAAGAGCTAATGCGATCGCGATGAAGCTGCGCCCCTTCTCCCCGCCTGCGGGGCGAGGCGAAGAGCCGATCAGCGCGGCACGACCGCGGTGGCTTCGATCTCGACCCTGGCCGTTTTTTCGACCAGCCGCACGACCTGCACCAGCGCCATCGCCGGATAATGCGTGCCGAACACCTCGCGATAGACCTGCCCGAGCGCTTTCAGGCTTGCGAGATATTCGTCCATGTCCACCACGTACCAGGTCAGCCGGACCAGATGTTCCGGCCGCGCGTCGCCCGCCTCCAGAATGGCTGCGATGTTGCGCAAGGTCTGGCTCACTTGCGCGATGAAATCGGCCGGCAAATGGCCGTCGACGTCCCAGCCGATCACGCCGCCGGTCACCACCAGGCGGCCCTCGGCGGTCATGCCATTGGCGTAACCTTTCGGCGCCGGCCAGCCGCTCGGTTGCAGAATCCGCAGTCCCGTTTCGCTTTCGGAACGGACGGCAGAAGCCGGGCCTTTCGAAGGGTTCACCGATCATTCTCCCTGTTCATTCCGCTGCCACGCCGGGCGAGTCGCCTTGCGCAATCTGTCTGAGCGCAAACCGCTTGAGCTTGCCGGTTTCGGTCTTCGGCAGCTGGGCGACATACTCGATCGCGCGCGGATATTTATATGGCGCGATCGCCTGCTTGACGTGGTCCTGCAATTCGGACGTGAGTTCCTCGCACGCGGTCGCGCTCGAAGCCAGCACAACATACGCCTTGACGATCATGCCGCGCGCC
>DATHPL010000490.1:0-2410 GCA_035483915.1 Bradyrhizobium sp. | reverse complement strand
GCGATCGTCAACATCCATCCGATGGCGGCGCTGACCAAGGGCCTGCTCGGCCAGGAAATGACCGAGATCGGGTTGCTGAAGGCGGCAGGCGCCGTCGCCTTCACCGACGGCGACAAAAGCGTCACCAACGCGCAGGTGATGCGCCGCGCGCTGACCTATGCGCGGGATTTCGACGCGCTGATCGTCCATCACACCGAAGACCCGCATCTGGTCGGCGAAGGCGTCATGAACGAGGGCGAATTCGCCACCCGCCTCGGACTGATCGGCATTCCCAATGCCGCGGAAGCCGTGATGCTGGAGCGCGACATGCGGCTCGTCGCGCTCACCGGCGGCCGCTATCACGCCGGCTCGCTCTCCTGTGCGGAGTCGCTCGAGATCCTTAAGCGCGCGCGCGATTCAGGTCTCGACGTCTCGGCCTCGGTCTCGATCAATCATGTGACGCTGAACGAAAACGACATCGGCCCCTACCGCACGTTCCTGAAACTGTCGCCGCCGCTACGAACCGAGGACGATCGCCGCGCGCTGGTTGACGCCGTCGCCTCAGGCCTGATCGATGTGATCATGTCCGACCACAACCCGCAGGACGTCGAGGTCAAGCGGCTGCCGTTTGCCGAAGCCGCGCCCGGCGCGATCGGGCTTGAGACCATGCTGCCGGCCGCACTTCGGCTGATCCATCAGGGCGAAATGGATTTCAAGACGCTGATCCGCGCGATGTCGACGCGCCCAGCCGAGTTGTTGGGTCTGCCCGGCGGATCGTTGCGGCCGGGGTCGCCGGCGGATGTGATCGTGATCGATACCGATACACCGTGGGTGCTCGATCCCGACGATCTCAAATCGCCGTGCAAGAACACGCCTTTCGACGAGGCCCGTTTCTCGGGCCGCGTGGTACGCACCATCGTCGGTGGGCGCACGGTCTATGAGCATGTCGCATAGCGTTTCAGTGAGATAATAAAACGCGTCAAAGAGAGATAGACTTGAAGGCGCGACTGGCAATGGGGAGGCTGTGATGTCCGCAAATGCGTGGCTGCCGCTGGCTTTTGTGCTCGGCTACCTCCTCGGTTCGATCCCCTTTGGCCTGATCCTGACCCGGCTTGCGGGCACGGAAGATTTGCGCTCGATCGGCTCCGGCAATATCGGCGCCACCAACGTGCTGCGTACGGGGCGAAAGGGTCTCGCCGCGGCAACGCTCTTGCTCGATGCACTCAAGGGCACCGTTGCCGTCATCATCGCGGGCTATTTCGCTGGTGCAGAAGCTGCGATGCTGGCCGGCCTCGGCGCCTTTCTCGGCCACCTCTTCCCGGTGTGGCTGAAGTTCAAAGGCGGCAAGGGCGTTGCGGTTTACATCGGCATCCTGGTCGGCCTGTTCTGGCCGGCCGCGGTGCTGTTTTGCGCGCTATGGCTCATCACCGCCGTGATCTCGCGCTACTCCTCGCTCTCGGCGCTGGTCGCAAGTTTTATCACGCCGATTTTCCTGTCGGGGTACGGCCACTCGGCGCTGGCGTGGCTGTTTGCACTACTCACTGTGCTGCTGTTCTATATGCATCGCGCCAATATCAGCCGCTTGCTCGCGGGCACCGAAGGCAAGATCGGGAAGAAATAAGCATGATCCGGAAAAATGGGAACCGGTTTTCCGAAAAAGATCATGCTTAGAAAAACTAACCCTTACGACTTCAGCGCCCGTTCCATGAACCGCGCCACCGCGATCGTCTTGGCGTCATCGCCGTAGCCGGCGATGGTCTGCACGCCGACCGGCAAATTGCCATCGGCCACATAGGCCGGCACGTTGACGCAAGGCGTTCCCATCAGCGTCCAGAGCTGGTTGTAGCGGGCGTCACCCGTCGAATCCAAACCCTTCGGCGCGATGCCCGGCGCCGACAGCGCCAGCAGCACGTCGACGTCTTTGAAAATCTCGCTCAAGGCAGCGCGCGCCTTGAGCGTCACGCTGCGCGCTGCGTCGTAATCGGCCGCCGTGTAGTGGCGGCTGTCGTCGAGCCGCTTGCGGAGCAGCGGCGGCATGATGTCGTAATTCTCGCGATACTCCCAGGCGAACGCCTGATGGGCCTCGTATTGCTGCACGACGATGTGAATGCGCCAGGCCTCGGCGACGATCTCGGGCATTTTCAACTCGCGCACCGAGGCGCCTGCCTTCGCTGCCGCGCGTGCCGCGTGTTGCAGAGCTTCCGCGCCGCCTGTTTCCGGCGGACCAGCAAAATCCTGCGTCACCACGCCGATGCGCGGCACTTTCAATTCGGCCGCGTTCAATTCGCTACGGCCGGTGATCGCAGCAAGCGCAATCGCGACATCCTCGACTTCTGCCGCGAACAGACCGACCGTGTCGAGCGTCCAGGAAAAGCATTTGACGCCGACCGGCGGCAACAACCGGTACGACGGCTTGATCGCGGCCACGCCG
>DATHPL010000489.1:0-7000 GCA_035483915.1 Bradyrhizobium sp. | reverse complement strand
CTTGTCGCCCTCGACCTCGTTGCCGAGCCAATGGCTTTCGAACTCGGCGAAAATGTCGTTGATGCCGGCACCCGCAATATCCATCTGATAAAGCGCCTGCACCGCTGCAAGCCGCGCCGCGCCGCGCCGGTTGGCCTTGCGTTCGGACCCTTTCGCGGACTTTCGGATCTGGTTCTTGTCGTAGCTCATGATCGCTGCTGACCCAACCGGCGCTTGATCCGCAACATCGCGAGCGCCGCGCGTGCAGCATCGCCGCCCTTGTTGAGTTCGGAGGCGCGCGCCCGTTGCCACGCTTGTGCTTCGGTGTTGACGGTCAAAATCCCGTTGCCGAGCGGGAATTTCTTCGACACTGCAAGATCCATCAGCGCGCGCGAGGATTCAGTTGAAACGATCTCGAAATGGATGGTGTCGCCGCGGATGACGCAACCAAGCGCAATCGCGGCATCGTAGGGCTTGCCTGTCTTTTCGGCGGCTTCGAGCGCAATCGCGATCGCGGCGGGAATTTCCAGCGCGCCGGGCACCGTGATCACGTCGTGGCTGACGCGGGCCGACTTCAGCTCGGTGACCGCGCCTTCAAGCAGTGCATCCTGAATGTCGTCATAGAACCGCGCTTCGACAATCAGCGCGCGTGCGCCGGAAATGTCGGTTGGGTCTTTCAACGGAGCGCGCCGCGCGTCAGCCATTTGTCTTGCCAATCAGAATGGAATTGAGCCGCTTTTAGGCGCAGTCATGAGTAAAGCCAAGACCGCGCCCTCACTTCATTTCCGTCAACCGCGCCGCATAGCGCGCCATCAAATCGACTTCGATATTGACCTCGCTGCCCACCCGCCAGGACGACAAGGTCGTAACGTTAAGCGTGTGCGGGATGATCAGCACGGAAAAGGCCGTATCCTTGACCGTATTGACGGTGAGCGAGACGCCATCGAGCGTAATCGAGCCTTTGGGGGCGACGAAGCGCGCCAGTTCCCGCGTGGTGTTGAGCTCGAACCGCGCCATATCGGGCAGATCCTCGCGGTTGAGGATCGTTGCGACACCATCCGCATGTCCGGCGACGATATGACCGCCAAGCTCGTCGCCGATCTTCAGTGCCCGTTCCAGATTGAGCCTGGTGCCGACAGCCCAGTGCTTCGCCGTGGTCAGCGAAAGCGTCTCGGCAGCGGCATCGACGTCGAACCAGGTCTTGCCGTGCGCCATGCCGGAAGCGACCACCGTCAGACAGACGCCGTTGCAGGCGATCGAGGCGCCGTCGGCGATGGTCGTACGATCATAACGGCAGGCGATACGCAGCCGATGCAACTGCCCCTGCGCTACCGCCGTCAGGCTTTCAATCTCGCCGATATCGCTGACAATGCCGGTAAACATTCAGGAACGCTCGTAAACGGTAAGAGTGTCGGTACCGAGGCTTTCGCTAGCATGAGCGCGAAAAGCCGACGACTGGGTAATTGCGCTCAACGGCATTGCATCCAGCGCCGCCACGCCGTCAGCGCCGATCGCGTCGGGACCTTGCAGCAGCCAGAATTCGTCGACCAGGCCTGCGGCGACGAAAGAGGACGCTACGCGTGCCCCGCCTTCGACCAGAAGCCGAGTGATGCCCCGTTCCGACAGGGCATGCAGCGACGCCGGCAGCTCCAATCCGGTTGGCGTCGACGCCACGCGGATGATTTGCGCGCCGGCAGCCCCGAGCATCGCCGCCGCGGGCGCCTCGGCCAAATTCGATGTCACCACCCAGAGCGGTGTGCTGCGCGCTGAATGGACCAGACGGCTCGTACCCGGCATCCGCAATGCGCGATCCAGCACGACTCGCACCGGCGAGCGTGCTTCCATGCCCGGCAGGCGGCAAGTCAACAGCGGATCGTCTGACAAAACGGTTCCGATCCCGACCAGAATGGCGTCGCATTGCGCCCGCAACAGATGCATGCGCGCTTTGGCGAGCTCGCCCGAAATCGCCACCGGTTTGTGGCCGCTAGCCGCGATCTTGTCGTCGGAGGAGACCGCAAGTTTCAGGATCACATGCGGACGGTGCTCGCGGACGCGCCAGAAATGCCCCGCATGGGCGTGCGCCGCCTCCACCGCGCAAAGCCCGACATCGACCTCAATCCCGGCATTCCGTAGCTTCGCATGGCCCTGCCCCGCCACTTCCGGATTGGGATCCTCGATCGCCGACACCACGCGCTGGATGCCCGCGGCAATCACGGCATCGGCGCAAGGCGGCGACTTGCCGACATGCGAACAGGGCTCGAGCGTCACATAGAGCGTGGCGCCGCGCGCCGCGCTGCCTGCCTGCGCCAGCGCCACCGGCTCGGCGTGCGGACGGCCGCCCGGTTGCGTCCAGCCGCGGCCGACAATGACGCCGTCCTTGACCACCACCGCGCCAACGGCGGGGTTGGGATGCGTGCGTCCCAAGCCGCGCCGGCCAAGCGCCAGCGCGAGCGCCATGAAGCGCCGGTCGGCTGTCTTTGATTCCATCGCGCTTCCGGCTGACTGCTCTTCCGCGCCGGGGAAGATCATTTGCGTAACAAGGCGATCCGTGCGTCGTCGTCGCCGGAGAGTTCGCCGAGCACCGCCTCAAAATCCTTGGCCTCGCGGAAATTGCGATAGACGGACGCAAAGCGCACATAGGCGACATCGTCGAGCTGGCGCAGATGCTCCATCACGATCTCGCCGATCGCTTCCGAAGAAACCTCCGCCTCCCCGCCGCTCTCGAGCTCACGCACGATGGCGGAAACCATCTTTTCCACCCGCTCCGGATCCACCGGGCGCTTACGCAAGGAGATTTGCAGCGACCGCACCAGCTTGTCGCGGTCGAACGGCACCCGGCGGCCGTTGCGCTTGATGACCGTCAATTCGCGAAGCTGCACGCGTTCGAACGTGGTGAAGCGGAAATTGCAGGCGATACATACGCGCCTGCGCCGGATCACGGCAGAATCTTCCGTGGGACGGGAGTCCTTCACCTGCGTATCGAGACTGTTGCAGCTTGGGCAACGCATGCGGTGGAGACCTTACTGATAAATCGGAAAACGATCGGTTAGCGCCTTGACCCGTTCCTTCATCGCCGATTCCACGAGTGGCGCAGAACCGTCCTTGGATTGAGCGACCGCATTCAGCACCTCGGCAATCATGCCGCCGACCTGCTTGAATTCGGCAACCCCGAAGCCGCGCGTGGTCGCGGCCGGCGTGCCCAGGCGAAGGCCGGAGGTGACGAACGGCTTTTCCGGATCGAAGGGAATACCGTTTTTGTTGCAGGTGATGGCGGCCCGCACCAGCGCCTTCTCCGAGACGTTGCCCTTCAAGCCTTTGGGCCTGAGATCGACCAGCATCAGATGGTTGTCGGTGCCGCCGGAGACAATATCGAGACCCTCGGCACGCAAGGATTCCGCCAGCGCCTTGGCATTTTCGACGACGTTTTTGGCGTAGATCTTGAAATCCGGGCGCAGCGCTTCCGCAAAGGCCACCGCCTTCGCCGCGATCACGTGCATCAACGGACCGCCCTGGAGGCCGGGGAAAATCGCCGAATTGAATTTCTTGGCGAGCGCCTCGTCATTGCACAGGATCAGGCCGCCGCGTGGACCGCGCAGCGATTTGTGTGTGGTGGTGGTCGTCACGTGCGCGTGCGGCACGGGCGAGGCATGAACGCCGCCGGCCACCAGCCCTGCGAAATGCGCCATGTCGACCAGGAGATAGGCGCCGACGTGATCGGCGATTTCGCGAAACCGCTTGAAGTCCCAGGGGCGCGAATAGGCCGAGCCGCCGGCAATGATTAGCTTGGGCTTCACCTGCTCGGCTTGTTTTGCGACCTCATCCATATCGATGAGATGGTCGTCGCGGCGCACGGTGTAATGCGAGGCCTTGAACCATTTGCCGGACATGTTGACCGGCGAGCCGTGCGTGAGATGTCCGCCGGCGGCGAGATCCAGCCCCATGAAGGTATCGCCGGGCTGCAAGAGCGCCAGGAACACGGCCTGATTCATCTGGCTGCCGGAATTGGCCTGCACGTTGGCGAAGCCGGCGCCAAACAGCTTTTTGGCGCGCTCGATCGCGAGCGTCTCCACGACGTCCACCCATTCGCAGCCGCCGTAGTAGCGATTGCCCGGATAGCCCTCGGCATATTTGTTGGTGAGCACCGAGCCCTGCGCTTCGAGCACGGCGCGACTGACGATGTTTTCCGACGCGATCAGCTCGATCTCGTGACGCTGGCGGCCGAGTTCGCCGGAAATCGCGCCTGCGATCTCGGGATCGGCTTCCTTGATCCCTGCGGTAAAGAACGCATTGGGCGTCGAAGCAGACTTGGCGATGCTGGAAGAGGAGCTCATCGGCGAAATATCTCCACCGCCGCGACCAGATGCGGTGTCGCGGTCGGTCCGTTGTGGCGGTCAAAAGGGTGCTCGCGGGATACCATATCAGCCGGCTACGGCCAAGTGGTTGCGGTACGGACCTGATATTTATGCAAGATATGGTGGGGATAGCCGAAAATCGCACCCCACCCCCCGGTCCCTGCCAACGGTAAGACCTGACGTTCCGCGGCTCCAATGCCCGGGTCCCGGTTAGGCTCGCCCTCAAATCGGAGGGTGCGGGGAATGCCGGGCGCACGGAATAGCGTGGATACGGTGAATGTTTGCGATGCGGCAACGACAAGGCGAGCCTGCTACCTGGCTTCAGGCACCGACGCGGGATTTAAGAACAACTCAGACAAGCTTCTGATCAATTCGGAAGCCTTTGGCGCCTCGAGCCCCAATCGAGCGCACAGCAATACTTTGACCGATGGCAGCGCCGGAAGATAGCTTTCCTCGGCGCGAACGAGAGCGCGCGGCAATTTGCTCGCGGGAATCGACGTGAACCCCAGGCCGGCTTCAACCGCGCCGATCCGCGCATGATAGTCCACACTGTTGAACACGATTTTATAGGATATTCCGAGCTTGATCAGCGTCGGAATCATCCAGTCGTCGCCTGGATAGGTCAGGATCGGAAGCGGGGCGCCGGGGCTCAAGACGAAATTTTTCGCCCGCACCCACACCAAGCGTTCATCGCACTCATTGACGACCATCTGATCGACATCGGGATCCAGCCGATGGTTTCGGTAGATACAGGCGATGTCGATATATCCTTCGACGAGGCCCCTGCCGATCGACGTGGAATCCTCTGTGTGGATAAAGACGTCGGCGAGGCTCTCCGGCGTCTGACGCTCGATGAACTCATTGACCAACAGGGTGCTTAACCCGAGCCGCAGCGGCTGCGGGCCGAAATTGTTGCCGCCAAGCCGTAACAGCTGATCGTTGGCTTCAAGGATGATGCGGGCCTGCCGCAACGCGAGCTTACCCAATTCCGTCGTCGTCGTGCCGTTGGCGGTTTTCACAAATAGCGAACCGCCGACCAGGTTCTGCAGCCGCTTGATCTGCGAGCTGATGGCCGGCTGACTCAAGCCAAGACGCTCGCCCGCCTTGGACAGACTCCCGGTTTCAGAAATGGCGACGACGGTTCGGACGATCTCAATGGGAATATTGACGTGTTGATTTCGCCTGTACATCAGGGGGCTTCCTCCGAAGCTGACCTAAGGCAATCACTCCATTTCCACCTATCGAGGGCTCAAAGCCCCAGGCCCAGATGGCCACCATAGGTTGAATTACATTGGTGATCGTATCGAGATCAAAGGTTCAAGAGACATCAATGTTTCTGATTACCTCAAATGTTTCTGATTACCTCATAAGAGGCGCGCTTCCCCCGCGACCCGAAGACGCGGGACCGAAGTTGCCGCCGTACGAGACGCAGTGCAACACGCCCTGGGGATGCAGGATTGACGGCGGCCGAGAACGTGCCTTGCAATGGCGGGGTCGATTCCTTTTCGCATCTGCCACCAGATGACCACTGTACAAAAGGACGGCTGCGCGGAGCGAGCCGCGTCGGCTCAGCTGACGCCGTCGCGGTTGTAGATGTCGTCGCGGAATTGCACGACGCCGTCCGGCGTCGCCCACGCGGTCACATAGACCCAATAAAGCGGCAACGGCTTTGCGACTTTGGCGTCCTTGCGCTCGCCGGATTTGATCACGTCGTCGATCTCGGTCTTCGACCAGCCCGGCGTCTCCGCCAGAATCCAGTAGACGAGCTCGCGCACATTCTGCACGCGCATGCAGCCCGAGGAGGCAAAGCGGAAATCCTCGCCGAACAGATTCTTCGATGGCGTGTCGTGCATGTAGACGCCGTCGGGACTGGGGAAATTGATCTTGAGCGATCCGAGCGAATTGAAATCGCCGGCATCCTGCTTGAATTTGTAATTGACCGCTTCGGTCGAATACCAGTCGATCTGCGACGGTTGCAGTTCGTTGTTCTTGGGATCGAAGATGCGGATGTGGTTTTTGGTGAGATAGTCGGGCTCGGCCTGCATCTTCGGAATCAGATCCTTGCGGATGATCGATACCGGCACGGTCCAGAACGGGTTGAAGTTGATCTGGGTGATCTTGGTTCGAAGATCCGGCGACGGCCGGTCCGGCTTGCCGGCAACCGCGGTGTGGCGCGTCACCGCCACGCCATTCTCGATCGCCTCGATCTGGGCTGCGGGAATATTGGCAACGACAATGCGGTTGCCGAGATTACCGGTGAGCGCTTTCAGCCTGACCGCATTGGTGCGTAGCTGCGCGAGCCTTCGATCCGCCGAAACGTTAAGCGCATGCAAGGTCGCCTCATGCACCACGCCGTCCGAATGCAGTCCGTGGCGCACCTGAAAGCGGCGCACGGCGGCATCGACATAGGAATCGAACACCTGGGGGTCACCGGAATTAAGCTCCAGGTCACCCGCAATCGACAGCCGCCGGCGCAGGGCCGGCACGGCCGGACCCTTGGCGCCGACGCGCAAGCCATCGGCTGAAGCCGGAACGTCAGGCCACCCGCCCTTGGCGACAATGGTCTCGTATTGGGCGATAGAGGTCTGCGTGGTTTCCGCGGTCGAGGGGGACAGCGTCGGCAGTGACTTTTTCGGCAGGCGGACGTTGCGCGAAGAGTTATCGAAACC
>DATHPL010000488.1:0-4634 GCA_035483915.1 Bradyrhizobium sp. | reverse complement strand
CACGGCACCGGATTCCACACCCATTGCAGCGAGGCGGAAATCGAGCTTGCCGAATTCGCCACGCGCTACGGCAAGCGGCCGATGTTCGCGCTCGACGACCTCGGCTTCTTCGAGACGCCGCGGGCGATGATCGCGCACGGTGTCTGGCTCGACGCCGGCGAAATTGAATTGATTGCGAGCCGGCGGGTGTCAGTAGCGCATAATCCGGTCAGCAACATGAAACTTGCGAGCGGCATCGCCCACGTGGTCAATATGCTTACGGCGGGCGTTCCAGTCGGCATCGGGACCGACGGCGAAAAAGAAAACAACAACTTCGACATGTTCGAGGAAATGAAGGTGGCGTCGCTGCTCGGAAAGCTGAAGGACCTGGATGCAGCCGCACTCGATAGCTGGCAGGTGCTGCGCATGGCCACGATCACCGGTGCCAGGGCCATAGGCCTTGACCATGAGATCGGATCAATCGAAGTCGGCAAGCGCGCCGACATCATCGCTGTGCGCAGCGACACGCCGCGCATGACGCCGCTGTTCGGCGACGGCCCTTATTTCAATCTGCAACACAATCTCGTGCATGCGGTACGCGGCGGAGACGTCGCCATGACGATGGTGGACGGCCGGATCCTGGTCGAGGACGGCATTTTGAAGACCGCCGACCTCGGTGCGATCATCGCCCGCATTCATGAGATCGCGCCCGGGCACTTTGCCCGCCGCGCCGACTTCCTCGCTCAAAATGCCGGTGGGACTGTGCAATGGACCCAGAAGAGTGACTGATCGAATCCGGATGCGAAACGCATGACGAAGACATCAGATAAAGCTGCGCTCGATCAGTGGTACGCGGTCGAGAGCAGCGCCGACCTCGGTAACGACATCATCCGCACGCAGCTGCTTGGGCAGGATATCGAGTTGTTCCGCGATGGCCGCGGATTGCCTGACATCGCGGAAACGCGAAGCGATGGCCAACGCGGATCGGCGCTGCCGTTTCGCGAGCGCTACGGTTGCGTCTGGACCACGCTGGGAGAACCTGAGCGGGAAATCTTCGATATTCCGGAAGCGAGCGAACCCGATCGCCGCTTCGTGCCCTGCGGCTGGGTCAAGATGCGTGCCTCGGGCCTTCGCGTCGTCGAGAACTTTCTCGACATGGCGCATTTCCCCTTCGTGCATAAAGATATCCTTGGCTCGGAGGAGCACGCCGAAGTCCCGCAATATTCAAGCGAGTTGCGCCGGGATGTCGATGAGGTCTGGGCGAGCAATTGCAGCTTCTTCCAGCCGCGGATTGCCGCGACCGAGACCGAAGGCGCTTTCGTGCATCTGACCTACCGGGTGCCGACGCCCTTTGTCGTGATGCTCTATCGCGTTTGCCCGACAGCGCCGGATCGACTCGATGCCATCGCGCTGTTCATCCAGCCGATGGAGGAGGATCTCTGCCGCGCCCAGCCGGTGATGTATCTGGTGGATGCGATCTCGGACCATACGTCGCTGTTGAATTTCGAGCAGGTCATTTTCCTGCAGGATCGGATCATCCTCGAGAATCAGCGGCCGTTGCTGCTCCCTCTCGAACCTCGCTCGGAAACCCCCACGCGCGCCGACAGTTCGTCGATCGTCTACCGCCGCTGGATCAAGGAAAAGGGCCTTCGCTTCGGCACGGTTGCAGCTAACTGAGAAGTGGAGCGATGCCAAATATTTGAATTTGTTTGGCTCCCCGGGCTGGATTCGAACCAGCGACCATTCGATTAACAGTCGAATGCTCTACCACTGAGCTACCGAGGAATAGGCGAACCTTGTTCGCACGGCGGAGCGTATAACAAAGCCTCCGAGGCTTGCAAAGGACCAAATAAGGGGAGTTTTCGCATGACTTGAAGGTCGCCAGAGGGGCTTCTGGCCGGATCGAGCGTGCTTTCGTTCTTTTATGCGGTAAACCCCGTTCCAAGGTCCGGTTCCGTGCCCGTCGTCGTGTTGCGTTTTGATAGGCCTTGTATCAAAGATGGCGCCGATTTTCCTCACCCTCCGCGGCCATGACCGCTCGTCACCGGGGTCTCAAATGTCCGATTTCTCGACCGCGCGCCAGAAAATGGTCGATGGCCAGGTGCGTCCGAGCGACGTCACCGATAGCCGAATCATCGACGCGATGCTCGCGATCCCGCGTGAGGCATTCGTTCCGGAGGCGCAGCGTTCGCTGGCCTATCTGGACCTGGATATCGATGTCAGCGCGGGCGGCCCTGCGAAACGCTTTCTGTTGAGGCCGGCGGCGACAGCCAAAATGGTGCAGGCCGCTGAAATCGGCGAAACGGACGACGTCCTAGTGGTGGGATGCGCATCCGGCTATCTGGCGGCTTTGGCAGCCCATCTGGCCGGTCGGGTCACGGCGACCGAATGTGATTCCGCGCTCGCGGCAAAGGCTGCAGCAACCTTGGCCGCGCTCGCTCTCGGAAACGTGACGGTTAAGACCGCGCCGGTGGCTGACGGTGATTCGGCGGGTGCGCCCTTTGACGTCATTCTGCTCAATGGTGCTACCGAAATCGTGCCCGAATCGCTCTATCGGCAACTCAAGGAAGGCGGCCGCTTGGTCGGCGCTTTTGCTTTGACCGCTCCCCAGCGGGCGATAATCGTGACCCATTCCCACGACGACTTCGGCCACCGGGCGCTTTTCGACACCGCAATACCGGTACTGCCGGGTCTTGAGCGGCCTCCGGCCTTCGTTTTTTAACGCGAAGTGCCTTTCAGGATCGCCGGAACCCCGGAGTGTGGCCCGGATGCCCCATCTGCTGAGTTTCCGACCATCCCCGCCGTTCGGGGGGTTCCTTCGCTCTGGCGTCACGAATAAGGTGTGACCTCGGATATCTGTTTGGAATGACTTGATGACCCGGTTCAAGGGCTGCGGAACCTGGGACAGAATGATTGGAATACCTGGGATGGATGGGGTGAAGGTTGTTACCGGGGCTGCGGCGACGGTACTTCTTTTGGCGTTGGCTGGCCCGGTGCCGGCCTTGGCCGACACGATCGAGGCTGCGTTGGTGCGCGCCTATCAAAACAATCCCCAGCTCAATGCGCAGCGCGCCGCGGTCAGAGCCACTGACGAAAACGTTCCGCAAGCTTTGTCCGGGTATCGGCCAAAGGTCGCGGTGACGGCAAGTGCCGGCTATCAATACACCGACCTGAACTCCACGTTCGGCGGCACCGCCACGCAAATCGTCCGATCCGAGGTTCACGGCACCGACCCACCGCGGTCTGCCGGCCTCACGGTGACCCAAACCCTGTACAACGGTAATCAAACCGCCAACAAAACCCGCATGGCCGAGAGTCAGGTCTCCGGTGCGCGCGAGGGCCTGCGCGTGCTTGAGCAGACGGTGCTGCTGTCGGCGGCCACGGTCTATATGGACTACCTGCGCGATGCGGCCATCGTCGAGGTGAACCGCAGCAACGTTCGCGTTCTCGATCAAACGTTGAAGCAGACACAAGACCGTTTCAATGTCGGCGAAGTAACCCGCACCGACGTTGCCCAGTCGGAAGCGCAGCTCGCGGCCGGCAAGACGCAGCTGCTGGCGGCCCAAGCAACTCTGACGACCACGCAAGCCAATTTCCGCCGCATCATCGGCAACGAGCCACAGGCGCTGGCGCCGGGCTCGCCGGTTGATCGTTATCTGCCGGGGTCGCTTCCCGCCGCGGTCGAGCTCAGCCTAATCGAAAATCCGAACGTGACCGCGGCGATGTTTGGCATCGACGTCAACTTTCTCACGGTCAAGGTGAACGAGGGCGCGCTGTTGCCGACGGTGACGGTTCAGGCCTCGGTGCAACAGGCGTATGAGCAGAGCCTTCAGGTATTCCGCACGTTCGGGGCTTCCGCGATCGCGCAGATTTCGATTCCGGTTTATCAGGGCGGTTCGGAATACTCGCTGATCCGTCAGTCTAAAGAATCGCTCGCGCAACAGCGTCTGGTTCTCGAACAGACCCGCGATCAGACCCGTGCCAACACTGTCACGGCCTGGGGACAGTTGGTCGCCGGCAAGGCGCAGGTGGCATCGGCTCAGTCGCAGGTGACGGCATCGGAAATCGCACTCAACGGTGTGCGCGAAGAAGCCAAGGCCGGGCAGCGAACCACGCTCGACGTGCTGAATGCCCAACAGGCGCTGGTCAACGCGCGGGTCGCGCTCGTGACGGCGCAGCATGATCGCGTCGTGGCTTCTTATAGTGTGTTGTCGTCGGTGGGACGGTTGTCGCCGCAGGTTCTCAATCTGGCGACCCAGACTTATGATCCGAGCGTGCATTACCAGCAGGTGCGTGACAGCTGGTTTGGCGTTCGTACACCCGACGGCCACTGATCGTCGCCTTGCTGTTGCAAGATCCGGCTAGGCTATGGTGGCCTATAGCAGCGCCGACGCTTGTTTGTCGCTGCACCGCCCTTAAGCCTGCCGTCGGCATTGGCGTTGCTTGCAATCATTTATCGCCCTGACGTAGCGTTCTTTGAGGCAGCAGAGCGATTCGCACCGCATCGGATTTTGTGGGCGGAATGTCGGCGTGCCGGGCGGGGCAAAGGTCGTGCGATGTGTCGGACGGCGTTTGTCTGGGGACAAGTCGGGTCGGCGCGATGAATTTCCGAACCGGTCTATTCGGAACCAGCAAATACCTGCCTCGCTTGGTGT
>DATHPL010000487.1:0-6213 GCA_035483915.1 Bradyrhizobium sp. | reverse complement strand
TCGGTCGAGACCGGGCCCGGCGCCACCGCATTGACCGTGATTTGGCGGCCGCGCAATTCTTTCGAAAGAATGGCCGTCATCGTCTCGACCGCGGCCTTGGTTGCGGCATAGACGCTGTAGGTCTCGAGCTTGGTGCCGACGACGCTGGTCGAGAAATTGATGATCCGGCCGCCGTCGCGCAGCCGCCTCGCCGCCTCCCGCATGCCGTTGAAGGTGCCTTTGAGATTGATCGCGATTTGCTCGTCGAACGCCGCGTCATCGCAATCGGCAACTTTTGCAAGCTTCATGATGCCGGCATTGTTGACGAGCACGTCAACCCCGCCGAAAGCCTTCTCAGTCGCCTCAAACATGCCGCGCATCGCGCCGGCATCGCTCACGTCGGCCTTGGCGGCGAGCGCCGTTTGCCCGCGCGCCTCGATGGCACGAACGAGGGCCTCGGCGGGTCCCGCACTTGCCGCATAGTTGACGACGACGGCAAAGCCATCAGCGGCGAGGCGCTCTGCCACGGCTGCGCCGATGCCACGCGAAGCCCCCGTTACGATCGCGACTTTCTTGGTCTTGTCGGTCATATTTTCTCCCCTCGATCACGCGCCGCATGCGGCCAAAGACCCAATCATCAAGATAGGTAATGAAACACGGGGAACCAATCCCGACCCGGCCCGTTGTCGCGCCAGCAAATCGGGAGCAAAGCAATGCAGGTTTTCTTAGGGATGATATTGGGCGCGCTGCTGCTTGTCGCCGGCGTCTATGCCTATGATTCGCAATCGACTTCGACGGTCGCCAATGGTCAGACTGCGTCCGTCAACCGGACCATTGTCAACTGGGACGTCGCCTCTGCCGACTGGCACGCGGTGAAAGTACGCGCCCACGAGGACTGGATCCGCTTGTCGTCGAAGTAACGTTTGACACCAACGTAGCAGCTTGCGGCGCTATTTCTTTGCCGCAGCCGCTTTTCTTGCGTCAGCAATGACCTGGGTGAACTGCGCCAAGGTCAGCACGCCCGGTACGCGGAATTTGCCGACGATGAAAGCAGGCGTGCCGCGGAATTCGAACGCGGTTGCCTGATCGTTGTTACGAGCCAGCGTGGCGTTGATGGCGCTTTCGTTGCTGACGAGATCGCGATCGAGGCGATCGATATCGACACCGCCGCCTGAAAGCGCCTCACGAATTTTGGTCTCCGTCAGCTTGGAATTGATCGCGATCAGCGCATCGTGGGCTTCAATGAACTTGTCCTGGTATTTGCTCGCCTGCGCCATCCGCGCCGCCGTCACCGACATCGGTCCCAGGATCGGCCAGTCTTTCCACACCAGCCTGACCTTGCCGTCCTCATGGACCACCTGCCGCAATTCCGGTTCGACCTTGCGGCAATACGGACATTGATAGTCGAAATATTCGACGATCGAGATGTTGCCATCGGCGTTCCCCGCCACCGGAATGTCCGGATCGCGCAACACCAGCGCTTCGGTCAGAACATTGTCGCCCTGGGCGCGCGCCGGTACAGACAACGCACTCAAGCCAAGTGCGGAAACTCCGAGCGAGCCTAACAGGCGCCGCCGGTTCAGCCGGATAGGATTAATTGCATCACTCATTTACGGTCTCCGGCTGCTTTCCATCTATTTTTCTGCCTGATCTACGATCAGAACGCGAATAAGTTACGCGCGAGCATATAAAGCGCTACCACAATAATGACCGTGGCGAACACGATATTGAGCGCGCCGCGCTGGGCCGATAGCGACCGCGCCAGGCGGGTGCCGGTCAGACCGCCGGCCAATCCACCCGCGATGAACAGTCCTGCCAGCTCCCAGGAAATCAGCCCGGACCACGCGTAGCTCGCAGCCGTGGACAGGCCGAACGCGGTCACTGCGACCAGCGAGGAGGAGACCGCATTGATGATCGGCATTCCCGTTGCCAGCATCAGGGCCGGCACGATCAGGAAGCCGCCGCCGATGCCGAAGAATCCGGACAGCGTACCGGTTGCAAGGCCAAGCCCGAGGATGGCCGGCATGTTGTCCCTGTTCATGCGAACGTCCGGAACGCCTTCGCGCGCGCGCGTCTTGAGCATCAACACCGCGATCACCAGCATCAGAAGCGCGAACAGCTCCAGCAGTTTTCGGCCATCGAGCAGCTTGCCGAAAATCGTTCCGACCAAGGCGCCTGCGATTCCGGCCGCCGCAAAAGGCAGTGCACACGACCAGCGCACCGTCCCGCCACGGGCGTGATTCCAGAGATTGATGGCGGCGTTGGCCGCGACCGCAATGGCGCTGGTGCCGATCGCGATATGCGCGTCAGTGACGCCGACCACATAGACCATCAGCGGCACCGCCAGGATCGACCCGCCGCCGCCAATCAGGCCCAGCGAAAATCCGACCAGCGCTCCCGATGCGATCCCGAGCCCAGCTTGCATCGCGGAGATTATCAAGAACTCGCCTCCCAATAGGCCTCTCAAGGGCCTTCAATGAAAGCTACCGCAACAGGAAGGTTACAGCCAGCGGCACCAGAAGCGAGGTCACGAGCGCGTTGAGGCTCATCGCGATCCCGGCGAACACGCCTGCCACCGCATCGACCTGAAAGGCGCGGGCGGTGCCAATACCGTGCGCGGCAATGCCGACGGCAAAGCCGCGGGCGCGAAAATCGGTAATGCCCATCCAGTTCATTAGCGGCGTCACGGTGATCGCGCCCATGATCCCGGTCAGGATCACGGCGACCGCCGTCAGCGATGGATCGGCATGCAGCGATTCGCTGATGCCCATCGCGACGCCCGCAGTGACGGATTTCGGCGCCATCGACAATACCACTTCGCGCGGCAGACCCACCGCTTCCGCGAACAGCATCACGGAGGCGACCGCCGTCACCGAGCCCGCGGCGAGCGCCACCAGCATCGGCAAAATGGCCGAGGCCACGACCTTGCGATTTTCGTAGAGCGGCACCGCCAGCGCGACGGTCGCGGGCCCAAGCAGGAAATGCACGAATTGCGCGCCGCCGAAATAGGTCGTGTAGGAGGTGTTCGTCAGCTTCAGGAACGCACCGATAATCCACATCGAATGCAGCACGGGGTTGGCCAGAGGATGCCGATGGGTCCAGATCGATATCGCGTCGGTGATCGCGTAAACCAAAAGCGTCACCGTCAGCCACAGCAGCGGCGACTGCGAAAGGTAGACCCAGAGCGAGAACGGGTCGCCGCTCATCGCTCGCTCTCTCCTCGCGTCATCAGCCGGCTTGCGACAATAAACGTCCCGACTGTCACCAGGAGGGTGATCAGCACGGAAATCGCCAGCACGCCGAGAAAGGCGATGCCGTGATTGACGATGAGATCGAGCTTCTGGACGACGCCGACGCCCGCCGGAACGAACAGCAAGGACAGGTTGGTGAGCAGACCGCGGCTGGTCGATTCGACGCCGTCGGCTTCACCACCTAGCAGCGGCCCGCGCGCCAGCATGGCGAAGCGATCGCGCAACAGAAGCAGCACTAATAGAAAGATCAGGCCGATGACAGGCCCCGGCATCGGCACGCCAATCCCGCGCACCAGGGCCTCGCCGGCCAACTGACACAGCAGGATGAGGCTGAGGCTCGCGATCATGGATTCACAAGCCGTGCGACCACCCCGGTCACCCCTTCAGGCGGATGACGCACTCGGCGTAATAGCCGCCGTCCTTTTCGACCCAGACAAGGCCGCCATTGGCATTGGTCGCCTTGTTGGCCGTGAACTGATCGGCACAGGTTTTGGTGCGGGCCTTGTCGATATCTTTTTCGTTCTCGTATTTCGGCAAAATCGCCGTCGGGAACACGGCCGTGGTCTCACGCTTGCCGCACTCGTCGCGGCGGAAGTCGACCCATTTACGGCCATTGAGCTTGCCGGCGACTTTTACTTCCAGATATTTCACCCCGCACGCCACCGTCGATAGCGCCGACTTCTCGGCTGGCGCAACGACCGTCGTCGGTGCGGTGGTTGCGACGGGCGGCTGCGCCGGCGCTGGCGTCGAAGCCGCAGGCGGGGCTTGCGCCTGCGCTTGGGCGATCACCAGCGACGAAGCGGGCCCCGCGATTGCCGGCGAGAGCATATGGGACAAAAGCATCAGTGACGTGATCGCGGCCGTTTCAAATTTTCTCATACCTTCTCCCGCAAGCGTGCGGCCGAGACCTTATCACGTCATTCACGCGGACCAACCCGGTTGAAAAAGGCCCGGGTCAATTCGACCCGGGCCTTTTGATAGATCAAGCTGGCCCCTTCAGGCGCTTGTTGCATTCGCTGTAGTAACCGCCGCCCTTCTGGATCCACTTCAGGCCGCCGTTGCCATTCGTTTCCTTGTTGGCGTTGTATTGGTCAACGCAGGTATGCATGCGCGCCTTGCCGGCGCTTTCCTGAGCGTATTTCGGATTGATCGCCATCGGGAAGTTCGCTGGCCCGCTCGGAAATGCCGGTGCGGCCATCGGGGGCGCGGCCTTCGGCTTGGCTTCGGCGACGGGCGGCGGCGGAGCGGCGGGCGCCACGACCGGTGCGGCCATCGGCGTCGCATCGGCGCCGCACTGGGCCTTGCGGAAATCATTCCACTTCATGCCGTTGAGGGTGCCGCTGGACTTGGCGGCCTGATACTTCGCGCTGCATTCCTGCGAGGTCAGGGCCTGCGCGGGGGCGGTTGCTGCAAACGCGGCAAAAGCCGACGCTGCGGCGGCACACAATAATTTGGATTTAATGGTCATCCTTGCTCTCCTTGGGGGATGCTGGTTGGGGGATGCTGGTCTGAGTTCCCCATCCTAGCGTAGCCAAGGCATATGACCAAGGCGTGTGAACGAGGCATGTGACAACGGCCATCCTGACTTGCGCAAAAATATCGCGCCGCGAAAACGCGGTCCGGATCCTCATTCATGCGCGGTTCAGCATCACGGCGTAACGGTGGCGCCCTCTTCAACCTCCGAGGTGTTTCTCATGACGAACTCGTCCCGCCTGGCCGCCGCTCTCGGCGCATCGCTCCTGCTTTTCGCCACTCCCGTTTTCGCCCAGTCCACGGCGGCACCGGCTGCCAAGTCGGACACGGCCGCGCCTGCGCCGATGGCAAAGACTTCCAAGCCCCGCAGCGCCGAATCGCTCGAATGCTCCAAGGAAGCCGACGCCAAGGGATTGCACGGCAAGGAGCGCAAGAAATTCCGCTCCGAGTGCAAGAAGGCGGCGATGGACAAGAAGCAATAACGCCGTTCGATCGGTCCCACCCTCCTGGTTGCCAGCGAGGGTGGGATACCGAGCCCAATTCTTAAGCTGATCCACTCCAGAGTGCATTGCAGCGATCATCTCCGCGCATTTGTCCCTAGGTCACGGATTTGCCATAAGGCGCCGTGAGCCAGATCCCTCCATGGTTGGCGGACGCCCTCCCCACCCGCGCCAAAACCGTCCAATTCCTCGAAACGCTTTCGATCGGCACGATCGGCGGCCTGTTGTTTCTCGTCTTGGGATTGCCCGGCGGCTTGATAACGGGCGCCATGCTGGCGGTCGGCTCCGCCGCGATGCTGGGACGGTCAATGGCCGTCCCCGCCCACCTGACCCAGGCGGTGCTGGTGCTGCTCGGCATTTCGCTGGGTTCGCTGATGTCGCGGCAACTGCTGCAACATGTTGGCGCCTATCCCGTGACCATCGGCCTGTTGGCGCTCGCCACCTTCTGCACCACCTTCGGCTCCGCTTACTATCTCCAGCGGCTGCATGGCTGGGATCGCACCTCGGCGTTTCTGGCGGCAAGCCCGGGGGCGTTGTCGCAAATCGCCCTCCTGGCCATTGAGAAGGGCGCCGACATGCCGGCGATCGCGGTGGTGCAGACGCTCCGCGTGATCATTCTCACTGCAGCCCTCCCGCTGATCCTGGTCGCGACCGGATTGACGTCCTCGTCCGCCCCCGCACTGACGATGACGGTGGCCTCTCCACTCGGGCTGGTCGGCCTGATCGGCGCGTCGGTGGCGGTTTCGCTCGTGCTCAGGATGATGAATTTCCCGGCAAGCTGGCTGTTCGGCGCCATGGTCGGCTCAAGCGTGCTGCATGGCGCCGACCTGATCGACGGCGGCCTGCCGCCACTGGTGCGAAGCATCGCCCTGATCGGCATCGGCATGCTGATCGGTTCGCGCTTCTCGCGCATGAGGACGAGCACGCTGTTGCGTCACCTCACCGCCGGCCTTGGCTCGTTTGCGATTGCGATTCTGATTTCAGCCGTGTTCGTCACCCTCGTGGCATGG
>DATHPL010000486.1:0-4354 GCA_035483915.1 Bradyrhizobium sp. | reverse complement strand
GCGGTTCTGTTCATGGACGGCGACGGCCAACACCCGCCGGACCTGGTCGAAAAGCTGGTCGGCCACTGGATCGACGACGGCTACGACGTCGTCTACACGGCCAAAGCCAATCGCGATAACGAATCATTTCTGCGGCGGTTGTCGGTGCGCGGCTTCTACGCGCTGATCAATTGGGGCGCCCGGCAGAAAATCCCGGAAGACGCGGGCGACTTCCGCCTGCTGTCGCCGCGCGCAGCCGCAGCCTTGCGGCAGCTTCCGGAGCGCAATCGCTTTTTCAAGGGGCTGGCGAGCTGGATCGGCTTTCGCCAGATCCGCGTCGATTATGAGCCGGCCGCACGCGCGCATGGCATGACGACCTTCAGCCCCGGCCGGCTGGTCGGGCTTTCGATCGAGGGGCTCACCTCGTTCTCGGTGGCCCCGCTTCGCTTTGCGAGCCTGCTCGGCGTGCTGTTGGCGTCGGCCGCCTTCCTGTTCGGCCTCTCGATCCTGTGGGAAACGATGATCGATGGGAAGTCGGTCCCCGGCTATCCGTCACTCGTGGTCGGCCTGATGACGATCGGCGGCGTGCAGCTCATCATGATCGGTATTGTCGGAGAGTATATCGGCAAGATCCTTTCCGAGCTGAAGGCGCGTCCGATCTATTTCGTCGCCGAACATTCCGAAAAGCGCGCCGATGCACGCATGGATGGCGAGGCGAACGAAAGGACCGCGGCCGAATGAGCCGGCGGATATGGTTGTGCGCCGACGACTACGGCATCAGCCCCGGCGTCAACCGCGCGATACGCGATCTGATCGAGAACGGCCGCCTCAACGCCACGTCGGCCATGGTGGTGGGTCCGGCGATCGGACGTGATGAGGTCAATGCACTCAAGGCGGCGGCGGAAACCAATCCGCGTTGCGCGGTCGGCCTGCACGTTACGCTCACGGCGCCGTTCCGGCCCCTGACCATGCACTTCAGGCCGATCGAGGGCAGCTTGTTTCTGCCGCACACCAAACTGCTCCGCCGCGGCCTGACCGGAAGGTTCGATTCAGAACTCATCCACACCGAAGTCACGGTGCAGCTGACGGCGTTCGTCGACCTGTTCGGCCGCCCGCCTGATTTCGTCGACGGCCATCAACACGTGCAGCTCTATCCCGGCGTACGCGCGGCTTTCCTGGCGGCTGTAAAGACAGGAGCGCCTGAGGCGTGGATCCGCCAATGCGGCCGCGACCGGCCGTGGGTTCAGCGTCTGGATTCGCCGAAGGCGCTGGTGCTCGATGCCCTAAGTGCGCAATTCCGCAAGCGCGCCACTCGCGCCAACCTATCGTTCAACCCGGCCTTTGCCGGCGCCTATGATTTTTCGAAGGCCGCCGACTTCGGCGCCTTGATGCGGCAATTCCTTCAAGGGATGCCCGAGGCTGGCGTCGTGATGTGCCACCCGGGCTTCGTGGATGATGTGCTGATCAGCCTGGACCCGCTGACGGTCCAGCGCGAACGCGAATATGAATTTCTCCGCGGCGAACAGTTTTTGCCGCTTCTGGCCGCAAACGAGGTCACCCTGGACTAACCCGCGTCGCGAGGTTTTTCGGCGTTCGATCAATGGCTTGCGTATAAGCCGGCCGACGCGTCGCTGTTCTGCCTGCCGCCTACCTAAATTTAATTTCCGCCCGCACTACATGCGACATGAACGTTGCCTACATCTCAGCCACGCTTGCTACAGCGAGGGAGAGTCCAGATGACACCGCAAGAACGCCAAATGGTTGAGGACCTTTTCGACCGGCTGTCCAAGATGGAAAGCGCGCCGCGCGATCCGGACGCGGCAACGACGATCGCGCAGGGCTTGCGGATCGCGCCAAACGCCGTTTATGCGCTGGTGCAAACGGTGCTGGTGCAGGACGAGGCGCTCAAGCTCGCCCATCACCGCATCGAGGAGTTGGAGCAGCAAAGCGCACCTCCACAAAATCAAGGCGGCGGCTTCCTCGATAGTATGCGCGGCGCCATCTTTGGCCAGGGCCAGTCGCAAGGTTCTGTGCCGAATGTGCGGCCTCCCGAAGTCGGTAGCCGCCCGGTCTGGAACAGCGGTCAGGTGCTGCAACAGTCGGGACAGCGCGACCAGGGCGGTTACGGTCAGCCCTATGGCGGTCCGCAGGCGCCCATGGGCGGCGGCATGATGGGTGGTGGCCCGATGGGCGGCGGAATGATGGGTGGCGGCGGTGGTTCATTTCTGGGAACCGCAGCGGCGGCAGCAGCCGGCGCCGTCGGCGGATCGCTTCTTCTCAACAGCTTTCGCGGCATGATGGGCGGCAACCGCCAGGCTTTCGGCGATACTGCGGCCGGCGATCGGAGCCCGTGGAGCGACCAATCGCGCAGCGATCTCGCGCGCGATGCCGGCGTCAATCATATCGGCTCGAACGATCTCGCCGCGCAGGATCGCGCCCAGGATATCGCTCAGGATCGAGAGGACGACGATTTGCGCGCAGCTGACGAACGTGACGACATGGAAGCGGACGCGAACGACGATTTCAGCGGCAACGACGACAGCGATTTCGCTTGATATCATCGACACGGTCGACAAAAAAGGCCGCTCCACGTGTGGAGCGGCCGATTATTTTGCAGTCGACCGATTAATCAGATCACGATGACCCTGGTGCCGACATTGACGCGACCGTAAAGGTCGATCACGTCTTCATTGCGCATCCGGATGCAACCCGACGACACATTGGTGCCGATGGTCCACGGCTCGTTCGAGCCGTGGATGCGATAGAGCGTTGAGCCGAGATACATCGCGCGCGCGCCGAGCGGATTTTGCGGCCCGCCTTCCATGTGCCGCGGCAGGTCCGGCCGGCGGGCGATCATTTCAGACGGTGGCGTCCAATCCGGCCACTCTTTCTTGGCGGAAATCGTCTTGACGCCGGACCAAGTGAAGCCGGGACGGCCGACCCCGATGCCGTAACGCAGCGCCTTGCCGTTGCCCTGCACCAGATAGAGGAACTTGTTCGGGGTATCGACGACGAGCGTGCCGGCGCTTTCCTTGCCGTTGTAGTCGACCATCTGCTTTTCAAATTTCGGATCGAAGGCCGGGCGTGCCGGTTCGCTCATCCCCGGTTGCTGCATGGTTTGCTGCGGCATCATTTGCGGCTGGTAAGAAGGCTGCTGCGGATAGAGAGGCCGCTGCCGATCGAGTTGATCCTGCGGCTGATAGCGCTGCCCCTGGCCATCACCGAACAGGAACTCGATGAAGCCACCGCCCATGTTGGGTCGATCGGCCGACGCGACACGGACCGCCGCGGGAGCCGGCGGCACGGCGGACTGATCGGGATGCAGAACAACGGGATCGGTGACGAAGTCGGCTTCGTTTGCGACGGCTTGCGGGAAACCCGGGCCAAGCCAACAAGCGCTGGCGAGCAGCGCGAAATACATTTTCTTCATCGACGTACTCATACTAGTGCCCACTTTCCGAAGTCGTGTTTCACCTCAGCACCCACTTTCACAAACTTCGGAAAGTCATGGGCACTAGCAAGCATTTCGATTCTAGTGCCGCTTTCTATTTGAAGTTCCCGGATCGAATTCGCCGCTTGTGGCGCGGGAGCTTCAGATAGGCGGCGCTAGTTTCGTCGTGGGAGAGCCGGAGCGGCGCCTCTTGCACGCGAACAGCTAAGAGCGAAAACCGCATCGGTTTGGTAAACAGAATCGTGCTTTCGATTCACCACGTCGCCAAATGGGCGCGGTTTTGTCCGGCAGCGTTTATTTTCGGTGAATGGCGGCACGCATGGTTAATTGTTGGTGTGTGTCGCCGCTCATCCTCTTCATGCGGGTTCCGGCGTGAACCTGATGTTAAATCTGGTCTGCTTTAAAGCACTGCGGAGTGAAGGGGTCAGGGAAATTCTTATGCCGGTTCATCGCAGACGTTTTCGTATCGAGGAGGCTTTCTCCGGAGACATTCAGTTGCCGCCGGAGGTCGATACCGAAGTAGGGCCCATGCACCATGAAATAATGAACGAACTGCGTGCCATTCGCGCGCAGATGGGAACGGCACGTCCGAGCGTCACGACGGAGACGATCGGAGAAGCTGCAGAACGCCAAGTTGCGGAGGCCCACGCCTTGCTTGAAACCTATCGTGCGCAGATCGAACAGTGCGAAAAGCTGAAGGTTGAGCTCGACCTGATCTATGACGCCATTTCCCGAACCAAGCGCGAAATCGCCGTGCTTCATGGCAAGAGTTTCAACGGCGAAGAGATGGCGAAGGTCAACGGCGAACTCGGGGCCGTGGTCGGCGGCACCGAAGAGGCCACCCAGCAGATCCTCGAAGCCACCGAGGCGATCGACAATGCGGCCACGGCGCTGAGCAGCGTCACGTCGCCGGATCAGCAGAAG
>DATHPL010000485.1:0-4867 GCA_035483915.1 Bradyrhizobium sp. | reverse complement strand
GAAACCAAGGTCCTTGACCGCACCCTTCCGTATTTCCTGAGCGATGACAAGGAAGCGCATGGCGCCGGTTGGCAGAGCGAGGACCGCTGGGAGCACACGATCGCCATCGCCAGGAAACTGGGCCTCATCGAGCGCGACCTTTCGGCTCGTCAAGTATTTTCGAATGACATGCTCCCGCATTGAAATGCCCGATCAGCTGCCGGCCTTTGCATGAACGTAGGGCAAGCACATAACGGCTTCCAGCGCTCGACAGCCGGCGGCGCCATAAGTGAACCCATCATTCGATTACGTGGCGTCGGTTTGCGGTACCAGGCCGAGCGCGGCGAGACCGAGGCACTATCGAATATCGATCTCGACATTGCCGAGGGGGAGTTCATAGCTTTCCTTGGACCGACCGGATGCGGCAAGAGCTCGCTGTTGCGGCTGGTGAGCGATCTTGTCGAGCCTACGTCGGGCACGGTCACGATCCGGGAGGGGCCGGCGATCGCGGCACGGCGTGCAAATCGGTTCGGCTTCGTATTTCAGGATCCGGCTCTGTTGTCCTGGCGCACCGCGATCGGGAACGTTCAGCTTCCACTCGAGGTGGTCGGATATCCCGTCGAACAGCGGCGGGCGCGTTGCGAGGCGCTGCTCGATTCGGTCGGGCTTCTGAAATTCAAGGACGCCTATCCGCACGAATTGTCCGGTGGAATGAAACAGCGCGTCGCGATCGTCAGGGCGTTGGCATGGAACGCGTCCATTCTCCTGATGGACGAACCGTTCAGCGCGCTCGATGAACTGACCAAGACCCAGTTACAGGACGATTTGCTCCGGATCTGGAGCACGGAGCAAAAGACCGTTCTGTTCGTCACTCACAATATCTCCGAAGCCGTCTATCTTGCCGATCGGGTCGTGGTGATGTCACCTCATCCTGGCCGTATCGCCAAGATACTTCCGGTCGATCTGCGGCGTCCCCGGACCGAGGACTTGCGCGAGCAGCCGGAGTTTCTGAGCCGGGTGCGGGCGGCGCGCGAGGCATTACGCAAATGAGCTCCGATACGCAGTGGCTGCGCTTTCGGCGCTGGCTCGATCGAGTGCTGCCGCCGACCATCATTCTGGTCGTGCTCCTGATCGTGTGGCAGGCATCGGTACGCATCCTCGATCTGCCGCCCTGGCTCCTGCCGGCGCCATCCGATATCGCCGCCCGGTTCGGACGGACGAACAATCTCGGCTATCACACCGGAATGACCGTTCTCGAAGCGCTTTCGGGCTTTGTCATCGCCGCGATCTTCGGCATCAGTCTCTCGGGCGGCATCGTTCATTCCCGATTTCTCGAGCGCGGCCTGTTGCCGTACATTATCGTATCGAACGCGATCCCGATCATCGCGATCATGCCGCTGCTCACGATCTGGTTTGGGTTCGGCATTGTTCCGAAAATCGTGATCTGCGCAATCATTTCGTTTTTTCCAATCGTCACGAACACGACGCGGGGCTTACGCTCCGCCGACTACCGCGTGATCGAGTTCATGCGGTCCATCAACGCCACACCGGTGCAGGTCTTCCTGAAAGTGCAGCTTCCGAGTGCTCTGCCGTTCATCTTTGCCGGGTTTAAAATCGCCGCGTCGCTCGCGCTTGTCGGTGCCGTTGTCGCGGAGTTCTACAGTTCGGACCGGGGGCTCGGCTATCTCATCATTACCTCGGCGACGGAGCTGCGCACGGACCTGCTGTTCGTTGCAATCACGATCCTTGCCGTCCTGGGTGTCGTCTCGTTTGCCGTCTTCGGGCGACTGGAGCGGTGGGTCACGCGCGGACAAGAAGCGAAAGCGATCATCTGATGTCTCGATCGATTGTCATCCGGAATGCACTCATTCTGTCGGATTCTGCATCAGGCCTGCCGTTCTTTGGCCAGGTGGAGATCAAGGACGGGCTGATCTCGACGGTCGCCACCGGCGAGCATCGCTCCGAGGCTGACGAGGTCATCGACGCGGACGGGTGCGCGCTGCTTCCGGGCTTCGTCAACACCCACGCCCATTCCCATTCCAGCCTGACCAGGGGCTCCGCGGAAGGTGTCGCTCTTGATGAATGGCTGGCGGTGATCGAGTCCGAACAATCGCGGCTGACGGAAGAGCAGCTTTATATCGGCGCGCTTGCGACCTATGCCGAGGCGCTGTTGTCCGGAACGACGGCCATGATGGACATGTGCCTGTTTCCAGCGACGGCCTACCGGGCCGCCCGGGACATCGGTATCCGGGCGGTCATCGCGCCTTACGTCGCCGATACAAAGCCGTTCACGCCGACCCTGGCGCAGACCGAAGCCCTTCTGAAACAGGCGGCGGCGGACGACGATCGCGTGCGGACCTTCGTCGGGCTGCATGACCTCGAGAGTTGCAGTGACGAGCAAATCGGTGCTGGCGTTGCGCTCGCCAAACGATACGCAACCGGTTTGCATCTTCATTGCGCCGAGACGGAACGGCAGGTCGAACGCACCAGATCCCGAACCGGACGGACGCCCGTCGCGCAACTCGCTGCTTTACAGGCGCTCGGAAATCGAACGGTGCTCGCCCATTGCGTCTGGGTCGACGATGATGACCAGCGCTTGCTGGCGGAAACCGGCACTCATGTGGCTCATTGCCCGCACGCCAATCTCAAGCTCGGATCCGGGATTGCACCGGTCGCGGACCTCCGTCGTCGCGGTGTTAACGTCACGCTGGCCACGGACGGGGCGAAAGCCAACAATCGCCTCGACCCGTTCGACGTCATGAAGTTCGCTTCGCTTCTTCAAAAGGGCGCGCTTCGCGACCCTGCCGTGCTTCCGCCCTCCGATGTCCTCGACATGGCAACGCGATGCGGTGCTGCTGCTCTGGATATCCGTGCAGGTGCTGTCACGCCGGGCAACGTCGCCGATTTGATTCTCGTCCGGCTCGACAGCTTCCATACCCAGCCGATGACGCCGGAGGCCGCACCGACAAACCTCGTGCATGCCGCGCGTGGATCGGATGTCGTTCTCACCATGGTGGCCGGCGAGATCCTGACACGGGAAGGCCGGCTCGTCTCGAACCGTTGGGCGTCGCTGGCAGAGGATGCACGCAAGGTCGGAATGGAGCTTATAGGCGGACGGTCACCTTTTTGAGTGTTTGGCGCCGTGCGTATGATGGGCCGAGCTGGGCTCAATCGGCAAAATCACGACATGGCCATGGCGCACCCCGCGTTCGGCAATGACATGTTCGGCGAATGCCTTTACCTCTGCACCACGTCCCCTTAGCACCGTGACCTCAAGACAGGAATCGTGGTCGACATGTACGTGGAGCGTCGTCTGAGCGAGATCATGATGATCGTGGAAATCCCTGGTCAGCCGTTTCGGCAACTCGCGGGCGGCGTGATCGTAGATGTAACTTAACGTCGCGATACATTGGCGATTGCCGATCGTGTGGTCGCCGGCGTGTTCGAGACCGCTCCGCACCAGATCGCGAAATGCTTCCGAACGATTGGCGTAGCCGCGCTGCGCGATGAATTCGTCCACCTCGGCAACGAGGTCGTCGTCGATCGTGATTGTCACGCGTTGCATTTTCAGCTTCTCCGGCAAATATAGTATGATGTTTCTCTATTTATGTCATACTATGGTGTCCCGCGACCAACGACCTCCGCTGTAACGTAGTCACCACCGACCGCGCTACGCGTCGGTCGATGAGTCTCCCGGCGTGAGGTCCTTCCAAGGAGGGTTATCGCAAGTCCCCGGTAGCGACAGCAATGCAGCGAAAGCCGTGTGTGCCGGCATCTGTATGATGTGTTTGTTGAAATATCATACTGGTCCGCTGGGCTTCATGCATTGGATGATGACGAAGGCCGGTGGGGTGACGGGGCTTAAGGTGAAGGCGCGGTGGCGTGGTTGGGAATTAGGCGTGCTGGTCGTGTCTGTGCTCCAGCACGAGGCGGTAGCTCAAGCGCCGCCCAACACGGCTCCCGCATCCGCTCGAACAACCGATGCCCCGGCAGCCCCGCAAAGCTTGCCGCCGGTCAGCGTGTCGGCGCCGAGATCACAGTCACGGCAGCCTCCCAAACGAAAACCGCCCGTCCATGCAGCGATCAATCGTCCGGCGGCGCCCACCGTCAGACCCTCAGGAGCGCCTAACGTCGGTTCTGGGCCGGTCGGCGAGGCGCAGACCGCGAGTCAGACCCAGGCCACCGGCGAGGAATTGAACGCGAGGCCGGTGACGCGCCCCGGCGAAATCCTCGAAGCAACGCCGGGACTGATCGTGACCCAGCACTCCGGCGAGGGCAAAGCCAATCAATATTTCCTGCGCGGCTACAATCTCGACCACGGCACCGACATGGCGATCTGGGTGGACGACGTGCCGGTCAACATGCGCACGCATGCGCACGGCCAGGGCTATGCGGACCTGAATTGGCTGATGCCGGAAACCGTCAATTCACTCGATATCCGCAAGGGACCCTACTTCGCAGACGAAGGCGACTTCGCATCGGCCGGTAATCTCCATATCGGGCTGATCGATAGCGTGCCAAAAGCCATCGCCGAGGTCACCGCCGGCAGGTTCGGCTATGAACGCTTCTTCGGCATGGATTCCGCCAAGGCGGGCAACGGCAATCTGCTGATCGCGGGCGAGGTCGACACCTATAACGGGCCGTGGGCCAACCCGGACGACATGCGCAAGTATAACGGCTTGGTTCGCTATACGCAGGGCACTGCTACCGACGGCGTTTCGATCACGGGCATGGCCTATTCGAACAAGTGGAATTCGACCGATCAGGTGCCGGAGCGCGCCATCACATCTAGCCAGATCGGGCTGTTCGGCTCGGAGGATCCGACCGACGGCGGCAACACCAACCGCTTCGCGCTGTCGGCGCGCATGGCCGAAAGCGACGATATCGG
>DATHPL010000484.1:0-3679 GCA_035483915.1 Bradyrhizobium sp. | reverse complement strand
TCCGGCTGGTTCGAGGCGTATCTATCGGGGCAATGGTACACTTTCGACGCGCGTCACGTCGTGCCGCGCATCGGCCGCATCGTGATGGCGACCGGGCGCGATGCCGCCGACGTCGCGCTGTCCACGAGTTTTGGGCGGATGGACCTCGCCAAATTCTTTGTCGTCAGCGACGAAGTGAAGGCGTGATCACTTCCTGTCATTGCCTGCGACAAACGCGGAGCGTTTGCGCAAGGGAGCGAAAGTGATGAAGCAATCCAGCTTTTTGTTTTATCTGGATTGCTTCGCTTCGCTCGCAATGACGGTATAAGACACATCCATGACCTCCGATCTTCTCTTCGTCTACGGGACCTTGATGCGCGGCTATGCGCATCCGATGGCCCGGCTTCTGTCGGCGAACGCCGAATTTCTTGGGCAAGCCAGCTGCCGTGGCCGGCTCTATCGGGTGAAGCATTATCCAGGGCTGGTGCTGTCGGATGATGCGGGTGAGCGCGTGTTCGGCGAACTCTATCGCCTGCGCGCGGTGGAGGATTTGCTGCGCGAGTTCGACATGTATGAGGCCTGCGGCGAGGGTTTTCCGGAGCCGACCCAATATTTGCGCCGGACGCTGCCCGTCACGCTCGCCGACGGGACGGAGAGCGAGGCGTGGACCTATATTTACAATTGGCCGGTTGAAGCGCTCGCCCGCATTGAATCCGGCCGGTTTTTGTAGGGCGGGCTCTTCACCTCGCCCCGCTTGCGGGGAGAGGTCGGCGCGCAGCGCCGGGTGAGGGGGAGTTGCCACGAGCCGGACAAGTGGAGGCGGCCCCTCACCCGCATTTCTCGCTGCGCTCGAAGTTCGGCCTCTCCCCGCAAGCGGGGCGAGGCGAGGCAAGCCCCTGTGAATAGCGGCTAGAAGGCCGATATTCTTCGTAATTTCGCCCCCACACCCTATATCGATGATCGGTTCGCCCCCGACTCAAACAACCGCGCTAAAATCAGACCATGCGCTTTACGCCCCAATTCCTCGAAGAGCTGCGCGCCCGGCTTCCGGTCTCGGAAGTCGTGGGCCGCCGCGTGAAATTGAAGAAGGCGGGGCGCGAGTGGCGAGGGCTGTCGCCGTTTCAGCAGGAGAAAACGCCGTCGTTCTTCGTCAATGACCAGAAACAGGCGTGGTTCGATTTCTCCTCCGGCAAGAACGGCAATATTTTTGACTTTCTGATGCAAACCGAAGGCGTCTCGTTCCCGGAAGCCGTGGAACGGCTCGCCAACATGGCCGGCCTGCCGCTGCCAGCGGTGACGCCCGATGCGGCGCGTCACGAGGCGCGGCGCAAGACGCTGCATGACGTGATGGAACTCGCGGCCAAGTTCTTTGCCGATACGCTCGCCTCGCGCAACGGCGCCAAAGCGCGCGGCTATCTCGCCGATCGTGCGATTTCGCCCGCCACGCAGGTGCAGTTCCGCCTCGGCTATGCGCCGCCCGACCGCTTCGCGCTGAAGGAACATCTCGGCGCCCAGGGCATCTCGGTCGAGGACATGGTCGAGACTGGTCTTCTGATCGGCGGTGAAGACATTCCGGTGCCCTATGACCGCTTCAGGGATCGCGTGATGTTTCCGATCACGGATGTGCGCGGGCGCGTGATCGCGTTTGGCGGTCGTGCGCTCGAGAAAGACGTGCCGGCGAAATATCTGAATTCGCCGGAGACCCCTTTGTTTCACAAGGGCGACCAACTCTACAACCTCAGCTCCGCGCGGCAGGCGGCGCATAACGGCAGCCCGATCGTGGTGGTCGAAGGCTATGTCGACGTGATCGCGATGGTCGGCGTCGGTTATCCGGCGAGCGTCGCGCCGCTCGGCACCGCGCTGACCGAAAACCAGTTGGCGCTGCTCTGGAAGATGGCCGATGAGCCGATCCTGTGTTTCGACGGCGATCGCGCCGGACAGAAAGCAGCGTGGCGCGCTGCCGACCTGGCGCTGCCGCATCTTCTTCCCGGAAAAAGCCTGCGCTTTGCACTTCTCCCGGAAGGCCAGGACCCCGACGATCTGGCACGTGCCGGCGGACGCGCCGCGATCGATGACGTGATCGCGGTGTCTCGTGGATTGGCCGACATGATCTGGTCGCGCGAGATCGAAGGCGGCAATTTCGCCACGCCCGAACGGCGCGCGGCGCTGGAAAAGCGCATCGGCGAAATTTCAAACGGCATCGGCGACGAAGTGGTGCGGCGCTATTATCGGCAGGATCTGGCCGAGCGCTTGGGCCGCATGTTCGCCCCCGAGGTGTCGCGCGGCAGTTCAAGCGGCGGGCGCTATGGCGGCGGCTCCTACGGCAGCGAATCACCCCGGCGTTTTGCCCCTCGGGGTGGGCAAAGTCCCGGCCGGTTCGACTCCCGGGGCGGCCGTCCACAGGGTTCTGGCGCCTCTCTCCGAGGGCCTTACCAGGCGGCCAGTTCGCAACTGGCGGCAAGCCCGATCATGCGTGGCCAGCGCAGCGCCATGTCTCGCCGGGAGTCGCTGATCCTGCAGTGTCTCATCAACCATCCCTGGATTTTGCACGGTCACCTCGAGGAGGTCGCCGCGCTCGAGTTGGCCCATCCCGAGGCCCACAAACTCCGCGCCGGCATCATCGCGGCCTTCGCCAACGATCATCACCATTCGCCTGATACTGCCGAGCAAACCGAAAAGATGCGGGCCGATCTGGCGGCTGCCGGATTTTCTCAAGTTCTTCAACGGGTTGAGGGCGGGATCACAACCGCGGCGGTGTGGGGCGCGCGGGTCGGGGCCGCCCAGGAGGATGTTCTTTCCACCTGGCACCAGCTCGTCGCCTTGCATCGCCAGTACCACTCCTTACTTAGGGAATTGAAGGACGCCGAGCTCGCTTTGGGCGAGGACGCGAGCGAGGCCAGTATGGCCTGGCTGCGCGATATCAAGGCCCGGCTGTCCGAGGTGGACGGCACCGAAGCCATCATCGAGGGATTTGGCGAACTTTCAGGCCGGTTCCAGCGGAGTGTCTGAGGGCCGAAATTTGTGCGAACGGCCCCGCCGGAACCGCAAAAAGACTCGCCAAACCCGTGGTTTGGCGGCAAAAACAGGGTTAAGCAACGCTTAATGGCTTTGAGGCACATAAGGGTGTAGCGGGCCGCTGGTTCTTTGTCGAAGAGAGCGTTCGAAAATTAACGGCAACGCGCTCTGTACGAGAATCCGGCTATCCACGATTTCCGCAATTTGCATATAAGGCCATTGTGCGAAATCCAGCGAAAGTGACAGGGGGTGGCGAGATTTTACGCCGCCCTTTCGTGTCATGAGAGTGAGTTGAAAGTTTAAACGTTTCGAGATGGGCAAACGCCCCGCGATCGAAGCGCGGTTGGGAGCATTGAATGGCCAGCAAGGCAAAGACGGTCCAGCTGAAGGACAAGGAAAAGGACGACAAGGCAGCCGACGCACCTGAAAAGGATTCGCCCGACGCGCCTTCGCCGTTGCTCGACCTGTCGGACGCGGCCGTCAAGAAGATGATCAAGCAGGCCAAGAAGCGCGGCTTCGTGACCTTCGATCAGCTCAACGAAGTGCTGCCTTCCGACACCACCTCGCCCGAGCAGATCGAGGACATCATGTCGATGCTCTCCGACATGGGCATCAACGTCACCGAGGCCGAGGACGACGCCGAGGAAGACAAGCAGGAAGAAGCCGAGGACGATACCGACAACGA